>JAHEGY010000123.1 GCA_024644875.1 Cyclobacteriaceae bacterium | reverse complement strand
GCGGCCAAAGAATTAGGTGTGAAGAAATTTATATTTTTCAGTTCTATTCACGCACTGAATGTTTTCCCGCTAACTGGGATTATGGATGAAACCAGGGAATTAAATAAAGAAAGTCAGTTTGATTACGATCAGTCGAAAGTAAAAGGGGAGGAAATGGTCATGGAAGCATCCGGGAATGGATTCAGTACTGTTATCCTGAATCCTACGGCCGTCCTTGGTATAAATGATTTCAAGCCTTCCCAATTAGGAAGAGCGCTGATCCAATATTATAAAGGCAACATTCCAGCCACACTGAACGGAGGGTATAATTTTGTGGATGTACGGGACGTAGCTGATGCCACGGTAAAGGCCATCGATAAAGGCAGAAATGGCCATAGATATATCATATCAGGGAATTGGAAAAGCATTAAGGACTTAGGTGAGACAGTACATAGATTCGGGGGGCATAAGGCCCCTAAAATAACCGTTCCCTTTTGGCTGGCCAGGTTGGGGGCAGGGTTCCTTAATCATTTTTCGTCGGAGAAGGACGGGGAAAGATTGTTTGCTCCGGCATCTCTTGATACCCTTGAAAACAGCCATCGAAATATTTCAAATGAAAAAGCCATTCATGATTTAGGTTATCATCCCAGATATTTTGATCAAACTATCAGAGATACAATTGAATGGTTCAAATTGAACAATTATTTACCATAACATGGATTATTCATTATTTAATATATTGCTATATGCCTGGATCGGATTGGCTATAATAACATTTATTTCTCTTTTCTTTATCTCAGCACCCTATGGTCGTTTTGTAAGAAAAAACTGGGGGCCTGAAATTCCAAACTGGTTTGGATGGATCATTATGGAGTTGCCATCGCCGATGCTGGTTGTATATTTTGTAGTTACCGGGGAAGGCATGAAGAATGCTGTAATTTGGTTCCTGGTAGCTTTATGGGTTTTGCATTATTTCCACCGAACCTTTATATATCCATTCAGGATTACCTCAAGAAAAAAGAAGATGCCCTTTGCAGTGGCTTTAATGGCTGTGGTTTTTAATATTGGGAATGGTTTTTTTAATGGGTATTACCTGGGTAACTATGCCGGGAGTTTGCATCATTATACTTTTACTAATATCTTCTTTATATTAGGGCTGATCATGTTTTTTGCAGGTGCATTCATTAACCTCCGTTCAGACCAGATCCTGATCAATCTACGGAAAAATACCAGCAGCGGTTATGCCATTCCCAGGGGAGGCATGTTTAGATATGTCTCGTCTCCCAACTATTTTGGAGAGTTGATAGAATGGCTTGGATTTGCTATTATGGCAGTCGGTCTTCCGGGCTTTTCATTTTTCATCTGGACTTTTGCGAACCTTGTGCCCAGGGCACTTGATAACCATAAATGGTATAAGCAGACTTTTGAAGAATATCCAAAGGATCGAAAGGCTATAATTCCGTATATACTATAATCTACGGAAAAGAAATTTGATCACCGAATTGTATTGATTATTGGAATAATATAGTAAAAGATAACAAAACTCTCAATTTTTTTTTATTATTGTTAATTACCTTTCTCAATAATGAAATAAAAAACCTTGACCCGAAAAATTCAGTCTTCATACTTTGCTTTAATTCTGGTGTTATTCTTTACAACGTGCATTCCACCGGTTCAGGACCCACCGCAAGATCCTAGGTCATTTGATGTACCCGATACCGATCTGCTGGACCTGGGAGTAGCACTTCCATATTTCGTAGATTTTATGTATGCACTTGATAAGACCCATTTAACCCACCTGATGGAAGATGATGGGCCATACACTGTGTTTGCTCCTGTTCAGGCTTCTTTTTCAATATTTCGTACTGAAAACATGATCAACCATCTGGATGAATATCCCACAGACAAGTTAGCGGATATTCTCCGATATCATTTTATACAAGGGGAATGGACTTTGACAGATATTCCATCAGGATATCATGCTTCGTTGTTACCTGAAAGAACAACCGGTAATTACATTGACCTCTACATCGAGAAACACGATGTTTTCCGAATCAATGGGTTGAATACTATTGATGAACCTGATTTAGCAACTTCGAATGGTTATATGCATAGTATTAATACGATACTGACAATCCCATCAATGTTGGATCATCTGCGAGTCAACGGGGATTTTTCACTTATAAAAGAGATACTTGAACGCGAGGATCTGGACCAGGACTTAATAAATTCTATATCAAATGCAGATCCGGTAACTTTATTTGCACCGACAAATAAGGCTATTTTGTCTTTTTTAGGAACGCAACCTTCCTGGGAGACTGTTCATGATATCCCTTCGGAATTACTCAACGATATCCTTAGAAATCATCTGATCATTCATCATAACATTGTATTGAATAATTTAAAAAAGGATACCAGCCTGATTACGGAATCTGACAAGGAAATTACCTTTCGGATAGATTATCCAGATTGGTCGGTTTTGGGGCCGTCAAAAAAGCTGGCTAATCTGACTATCAGGGATATCCAGGCGGCTAACGGTATCATTCACCAGGTTGACCGGGTTCTTTTACCTGAGTAAAAATGAGTATACCTGTTTTAAACCAGGATCATTTCACGTAAGATCAGATGCAATAAAATTTAGGATCATAACGGTGCAGATTCTTTATAGATAACATTAAGCAATTCCCTGAATCAATTCCAGCTGAAGATAAAAGCTACATAACTATTCCTAAAACAATATCCCTGCACTCAATTGAAACGTATGCGTATTTGTCCTAATATTGCTTTTATAGCCGTTAGTGATACCGATGGTATAATTCAGGTCAAAATTAAACATAGCGACATCAAACTGCGTCCCAAATCTTGCGCCAAGATTATAAAAATTAAGATCCGCCTCTTTTGGCTTGAATGTACCCTCTTCCCCGAATATATTATACCGGCCTTTAATGCTGAAACGGTTATTGAGTCCACCATATAAAAACCACTTAAAAACAGGTGTCTTTACCGGGATATATCCAATGATCATGGGAACTTCTAATGACCTCATCTGAATATTGAAGGTTCCGTCAAAATCAAGATCGGTACTATCAGTAAGAGAAAGGGTAACACCATAATCAACGAATGTCAAGCCCGTTTCAATAAAAGCCTTTCTTTTATCAACCCTGAAGCTGCCACCCACCTGCCAGCCTACCAATACGTCGGAATCTACTTCCTCAACCCTGTATACAAATTGAGCTGTATTGATCCCTCCAAAGAACTTGATATTCATTTTTGGTTGCTGCGCCGACGCCAGCATTGGGAACATTAAGATAACTGCAAATAGTAATTTTTTCATGAATCTTAAGGTTTAAGCCGGGAAGAGGTATTCTTTTCCATTGAGAACAAATTTCTTATCCATTATGCGAGGCCATAAGGGTTTTTCAGGAAGTTTCTCTTTTTGCCATTTCTCATGCGTTGCCCTTAATTCTTCATAGAGCCCGGGCATTTGTTCCTTCAAATTGATTTCCTCTGATTTGTCTTTCTTCAAATCGTATAGTTCGGCCCAACCATCCCGGGCACTCAGGATCAATTTGTAATCACCGCTTCGCATAGCCCAGATATGATCAGCACGCCAGAATAAATGTTCGTGGGGTCGTTCATTATTTTTTCCTGTAATAAAGGGCATAAGGTCCACTCCGTCAAATTCCCGGTCATGGGGTAAATTACCTCCTGCGTTGATCACTGATGTTACGAAAATATCTGCAGAGGATACCGGATATTCATAGCGTGTCCCAGCTGGTATCTTGCCTTTCCATTTCATCATGAAAGGCACATTAATGCCTCCTTCAAATTGCGTGAGTTTTCCGCCTTTCAGTGGCCCGTTATCTGTAGCGTGTGTATAGGAAGCACCTCCGTTATCGCTGAGTAAATAGATAATGGTATTTTCTTCCAGGCCAAGATCCTTGATCTTCTGATGGATACTGCCTATGGCATCATCCAGGGCTGAAATCATGGCATAATAAACACGTTTGTTGTCGTCCTCGACATGCTCATACATGCAATAGTAATCTACCGGTGCCTGAAAGGGAATGTGTGGTGCGGAAAAAGTACAATAGAGGAAGAACGGGTTTTCCTGGTTTTTTTCAATGAAATCAATAGCCTTGTCCCTGAAAGCAAAGGTCAGATATTGTTCCTCCTCGATCTCTTTTCCCATTTCCATGATGGCTGCTTCACCATAGCGACCCATATTCCATTGATATTGAGTGCTGAATGACTGGTGCTCGTAGTTGATTACGTGGCTCCAGTTCCGTTCAGGAGTATAAAGCGAAGATGCCCCATAAAAGCCATACTGATAATCGAAACCACGTCTCATTGGGAGGTTGTGCTTGGATATACCCAGATGCCATTTGCCGGTAATACCCGTATTATAACCCATTCTTTTAAACATTTCAGCCAGTGTTATCTCTGTAGGTGGAACACCTTGCTTGTGTACCTGCCATTCGGAAGGAAATGCCGGTTTTGATTCCACGATAAAATCACCGGTATTGACCAGATATTTACCTGAAAGGTATTCGATCATGTTGGTTGGATAAAATTCCATGACCTGGGTTTCGAAACCATACCGGTTTTGTACCCGGCCTGTCATAATTCCAGCCCGTGACGGTGCGCAGGTAGGTGCCGTTACATACCCTTCGTCAAAAATCACCCCTTCAGAACCCAGACGGTCAATATTTGGGGTGGAAATATGATCTGCACCATAAGCTGATACTTCATACTTTCCCAGGTCATCAGCAAGAATTATAACGACATTGGGTGGCTTTTTGCCGCGTTCAGTGGATTTCTGTTCTGCCAAAAAGTTTTCCTTTCCTTTCTTCATGTCTCTATCCCACTTAATCCTCCATTTCATCCGTGAAACGGACAAGGGGTAACATGATATAAATAGCAATACCAATACAAACAGAAAAAGGGTTGTTTTTTTTATGGCCATGATGTATTTATTTAAAAGGCGAAAATAGTATTCACTCAACATTTTATCAACCAAATTGTTCATTTTTCTATTTATAATATCAAGATTGAACACCTCCATATCCCTTTAAACTCTGCATTTGCTCCGATCTCTCTTTTTAGTAGCATGCCAGTAAAATGCTTAATTTCATCGCGTGTTATTGATGTTAGAATCGACACCTGATGTGTTCGTTATTTTTGTGTAAGTGCTTCCCTGAATTAATTTTGATTTTACGGATTAAGGGATATATCATTCATTATTAGTTTTCCCAAAAGGTGATCCCATGAATTCCGCATAATTTAAAATTTATAGATTAAATTTGATCTTTTAAATCAAATTGAATTTTTATGAAAGCAATGGTTCTAACCGGTATCAGGCAAATGGAAATGAAGGAATGGCCTGATCCAATGATTACAAAAGATACAGATGTTCTCCTGAAACTGGAGGCTGTTGGAGTGTGCGGATCAGATATTCATTATTATTCGACCGGGAAAATCGGAAGCCAGGTAGTTCAATTTCCTTATCCTGTAGGTCATGAGTCAGGAGGCACTGTAGTAAAAGTAGGAGATGCAGTGACTGCCGTCAAATCAGGTGACAGGGTAGCCATTGAACCAGCCATTTCCTGTGGGCATTGTGATCAATGCCTTGAAGGCCGGCCCAATACATGCCGGAACATTAAATTCCTGGGTTGTCCAGGACAGATCGATGGCTGCTTGTCGGAATATATAGTAATGCCGGAAGAGTGTTGTTTTTTAATCCCGGACCATATGAGTTTTGCTGAAGCAGCCATATCTGAACCTTTGGCAATTGGCGTATATGCCGTAAAACAATCTATACCCATAAAGGGTGCTAAAGTTGGGATCCTTGGATTCGGACCCATAGGGATGAGCGTTCTCCTTCCGGCCAAAGCGTATGGAGCAGACACTTTTTATGTGACGGATAAAATTGATGATAGATTGAATCTTGCCAGGGAGGTTGGAGCCTCCTGGACCGGAAATCCTGATAAGATCGATGTGGCAGAAGCCATAAACAAGGAAGAAAAAATGCAATTGGATGTAGTATTTGAATGTTGCGGGCAGCAGGATGCTATTGATAATGCCCTTGAGATCCTTAAACCAGGAGGAAGGCTTATGTTAATTGGTATTCCTGAAGTGGATAATCTTTGTTTCAAAATGGATCTTATGCGGCGAAAGGAAATAACGGTGGTTAATGTGAGACGACAGATACATTGTGTGCAGGAAGCCTTAGACCTGATTGCCGATGGCCGGGTTGATGTATCTAAAATGACCACGCATAATTACAGTTTCAAGGATACAAAAGCCGCTTTCGACCTGGTAGAAGGTTATCAGGATGGGGTAATGAAGGCTATGATCAATTTTTAAATGGGAATCATTACCTGAAAATTACGCTTTGGTGAAAGCTGACCATTGTTCATATAGAAAGTCGGCCATAACGCATATTGAAGCCTGACCATTGTTCATATTGAAAGTCGGTTATTACGCATATTGAAGCCTGACCATTTTAAATGAGAAAAAGTAATTCGGAATTCTGGTACCTTGTTTTGTTTTTCGTACTGGTTAAAACCAGTATCCACCTCTTAACGAATACCAATTACGAATTACATCGTGATGCTTTTCTGTATATTGCACAGGGCGACCACCTTTCTTGGGGTTTCTTGTCGGTACCTCCGCTCACGGCATTCCTGGGTAAAATCCTGCGTTCAGTATTTGGGGATTCAGTCTTTGCCATACGATTGTTCCCAACCATTATCGGTGGGGCATCCATCGTATTTATTAACCTGATTGTACGTGAAATGGGAGGCAGAAAGTTGGCCCAGATCCTTGCCAGCATGGCCTTTATTTTTTCACCGGCTTTCCTGCGCAGCAATTTGCTGTTTCAACCAGTATCACTGAACCAGTTCCTGTGGCTGACTGCCTTTTACCTTATCTTACTCCTCCTAAGATCCCGGGATCCCAGGTACTGGTTGCTGCTAGCCATAAATTTCGGATTGGGATTCCTTACAAAATATTCCATAGTCGTTTTTGCCGTGGGTTTCTTTATAGCACTGTTGATCCTCCCCGTTCGCCGGTTAATGCTGAGCAGGTATTTTATATATGGGTTGATTATCGGAATTCTAATTGTCCTACCCAACTTAATCTGGCAATATCAGAACAGTTGGCCGGTGGTATATCACATGGACATGCTGCGGCAATACCATCTGGTGAATGTGCAGCTATCTGATTTCCTGATAGCCCAACTCATTATGAACCTTCCGGTAACATTCTTCTGGCTTGCCGGCTTGTTCTTCCTGCTTTATCACCCTGCTTTCAGGGAGTACAAAATAGTAGGTATCATTTACGTTCTGGTGATCCTTTTATTGATTTTTACCCGTGGAAAATCCTATTACACCATAGGATTATATGGGGCTTTGTTTGCTGCCGGGGGAGTGGTATTTGAACAATACGTCAGATGGAAATCACTGGTCTATGCCAATATCCTATTCATGGTGCTGATCACCTGGTTGATGTTGCCCTTCAGTTTGCCGGTACTGGGACATGAGAAAATGCTGGCTTTTTGTCGAAAAACAATCGAAAGGGGTATAGATATGCCCATGCGATGGGAAGACGGGGAAGTTCATGACTTGCCTCAGGATTATGCCGATATGATCGGGTGGGAGGAGCTTGGTATGAATGTGATCAAGGTATATGAATCGCTTACCCCCGCAGACCAAAAAAGATGTTATATCTATGGTGAGAACTATGGAGAGGCAGGAGCGATTCGGTATTATGGAATAAAACGAGGTTTACCCGAACCCATTAGTTTTCATGGCAGTTTTATATTCTGGTCACCTGAGAATATCGATGACATGGAATATCTGATCTATGTTAATGATGAGATCAGGGAACTGACTCCATACTTCAGGGAGGTCATTAGATACGATGGGATTACCAATCCCTATTCCAGGGAATCTGGTCTGCCAGTCTGGCTGTGTACACATCCTAATGATGATTTCAAGCTTTTATACAAGCGGCGATTGCAGGAAGAACTTGACAGATTCATGAAAAATCCATAAAAATTGACTCAGGCAATCCTATTAATTATTAAAATAATAATTTTTTTTAGTTTCATTTCATTTTTTTTAATGTCCTGGTTTTGGCGTGATTCCAATGAAAATTGTATATTGAATCTCATTCTTTAATTTCCTGAATATTTTTTCGTATTAACTGAGTTTATATGTCGAAACGTAATGTCTTGATCCTTGGCGCAGCAGGCCGGGATTTTCATAATTTCAATACATTTTTCAAACACAATGACAATTACAATGTGGTTGCATTTACTGCGACACAGATCCCTGATATCGATGGACGCCGTTATCCGGCCGGATTAGCTGGTGAGGATTATCCCAATGGAATACCGATATATCCTGAGGAAGATCTGCATATTTTAATAAAAAGGTTCAATGTACAGGATTGTATATTTTCCTACAGTGATGTATCCTACGAAAAAGTAATGTCAGTTGGTTCAATTGTGCAAGCGGCCGGGGCTAACTTTATATTGCTTGGACCTGATGAAACTATGATCAAAAGTTCAAAACCCGTAATATCTGTTTGTGCTGTCAGAACCGGATGCGGGAAAAGTCAGACCTCCCGAAAAATAATTGAACTACTTATGAAAAGGGGCAAAAAAGTGATAGCCATCCGTCATCCTATGCCCTATGGGAATTTGCTCAATCAAAGCGTGCAGCGTTTCGCTGAAATAGAAGATTTGAAAAAGCATAATTGTACTATTGAAGAAATGGAGGAATATGAACCACACATAGTACGGGGGAACGTCATTTATGCCGGGGTGGATTATGAAGCTATACTGCGGGAAGCAGAGAATGATAAAGATGGATGTGATGTTATTGTCTGGGATGGAGGCAATAATGATCTGCCCTTTTTACATACAGATCTTATGATCACAGTGACGGATCCTCATCGTGTAGGACATGAGCTGACTTACTATCCTGGCGAGGTAAACCTGAGAATGGCTGATCTGGTTGTAATCAATAAGGTTGACAGCGCCGAACAAAATGATATAAAGAAACTGAGGGATAATATAGCTTCAGTTAATTCAAAGGCCATGGTCATTGAGGCCAACTCACCGATACAGGTTGATGATTCAAATATAATCAAAAACAAAAAAGTGCTGGTTGTCGAAGATGGGCCCACACTTACCCATGGAGAAATGAAATTTGGAGCTGGCGTGGTGGCGGCAGAAAGATACGGTGCATCTGAAATTGTTGATCCCAGGCCATATCTGGTCGGGAGTTTATTGGAGACTTTTGAAATATACCCGGATACAGGCCCTATCCTTCCCGCTATGGGATATGGTAAAAAGCAACTTCATGACCTTGAGCTGACTATCCAGAATGCCGAATGTGAGGCTGTTATTATCGCAACTCCTATTGATTTGAGCAGGGTGATAAAGATAAAGAAACCTTATACACGCGTTTATTATAGTTTGCAGGAAGCAGGTGAACCGAAACTGGGTGAAATACTGGACCACTTCCTGGAGGAGCATGAAAATATTTTCTGATATCGATGCATCTTTTAACCTATCCTTTTGTCATTTAACATGATAGTAATTTAAAATAAATCTATATGAAAACTATATTATCTTTTGGTCTCGTAATTTTATTTATTGTCAGTTGTTCAAATTCGCATTCCCAGGAAGAGAAAACCGTGGAGAAATCCTTTGACGGCATTTCTTCAATCGATCTAAGCACTGCTGCCGGAGATTGCGTAATTAAAAAGGGAAGTACTGATGCTGTACAAGTTAAGGTAACCTATACTTATGATGATGATGACTATACACCTAAAATGGAAAAAAGCGGTTCCCGTTTAGGATTGGAAGAGAAGTTCCATGCCAGGAATACACAAGGAAGCAGTAAATGGGAGCTTACCGTTCCCGATGGATTAGAGATTGAGTTCAGTTCGGGATCCGGTGATCTGGCACTGAGTGACCTGAAAGGTGAGATGGACTTTAATTCCGGATCAGGTGATGCTCATATTGATGATTTTGAGGGAGAGTTAAAAGGAAATTCAGGATCCGGGGACTTTCGTATGAAGAACGTTAAGGGGGAGGTTAAGATAAATTCCGGTTCAGGAGATCATCAGATATCAGATAGTGAGTTAATGGTTAAGGCAAATACAGGATCGGGTGATGTGGAGGTTAATGACTCAAAGGGTGGTTTTAAGTTAAACACTGGTAGTGGGGATGTTGAAGCCGGCAGAGTTGCACTATCAGAAGATGGTAATTTTAACACCGGTTCAGGAGATGTGGAAGTAGTACTCACCGCTTCTCTGGTTAAAGATATCAGTGCGAACAGTGGATCGGGAGATGCTGTGATCGATTTCAATGGAAATACAATAGAAGGAAAGGTCGTTATGACCTGCAAAAAAAGGGGAGGTAATATTAAAGCACCATTCAAGTTTGATAAGGAGGAAGAGATCGATCAGAATGGGGAAACCTATCTTAAAAAGACAGCAAATCTTGGTTCCAAGGATATCCTTATAGAAGTTGGAACGGGGACAGGAACAGCTGAGATCAGAGAATAATATTAAAAATTTTCAGGAAGATAAATGGCTGGCCAGAGGTCTTTAAGTTCCAATCCCGGAATTTGGCCTTTTTGGTTGGCCATTTCCTATGCTCCTTGAGAATATCTTATTTTCTTGTACCGATTATAATTAGCCAGAGTCAAATTTAAGCTATTAAGCCATTTACTATCCAGCCCGGGTAAATCTCAATTTTTCCAGCCCAATCCCGTCCTCTTTGGTCAATTATTATTCCCCAAAAAAATCAGCCCTGACTCCCTTTACACCAGGTTTAATCTTAAATACTGAACCGGCCAGGGGATAATCCTCTTTTATCTCCTGATTATCACCACCAGCCGTGGTTATATAGAGAATATCCAAATCCGGACCGCCAAAAGCACACGAGGTCACATTAGGAGCCGGTATGTCCACCTTGCCTATTAATTCCCCGGTCTCAGGATCCCAACGGCTTACCTGATTGCCACCCCACATAGCTATCCACAGTTTACCTTTCTCATCTATAGTCATCCCATCTGGCCCGCCCATACCTTCCGGTATTGAAATTACAACCCTTTCATTGCTTATATCTCCGGTTACAAGGTCGTAATCCCAGGCACGTACATTTCTTAGTGGGGTGTCAATATAATACAGTGTTTTATGATCGTTTGACCATATAATTCCATTAGAAACAGTAACGCCTCCGAAAACTTCGGTGTATGATCCGTCAGGCCGGATCGTATACAAGGAAGCTGCTCCTTTTATGAACCTGAGGGACATAGAGCCTACCCATAACCGGCCAGCGGGATCACATTTTCCGTCGTTGAACCTGATGGTATCCAGTTCCTCCAGCGGATTACATATCATTGCCATTTCTTCCCTTTCCAGGTCAAGATGGAAAATGCCATTTTCAAGTGCGATAATGGCGCCGCCTGATTTTGCCGGGACGACGGTTCCTATACGTTCTTTAACATCTATCACTCTGTTGCTTTTTGTCTCCGGATCATAGATATTTAGTTTCCGGCCTTCGATATCAACCCACCAGAATGTATTTGTTTCATGGTTCCAGATTGCCCCTTCGCCAAGGCTTGCGGGAATCTCCAATTCCAATTCCGCTTTAAATATTTCCATGGTATTTTCTTTTGAATTTTCAACGTGCCCGGAGGGTTTCTCGGCACAGGATATCATCACAGAGATCATTAGAATATATAAAAATGTGTTATTCATGATTTCCTATTACTCATTATAACTCCATAGTAACTCGATCGTTTCGCCACCAATACCCTCGGTATCTACATAAGCGAAACGTCCTGATCCGGCTTTCCCTTTTTCTCCCCAGCCACCAGACATGGAGATCTTAAGACCCCGGTCCTTAAAATATTGAATTGCCTTATCCATATCCGGGACACTAAATCCAAGGTGTTGAAATCCTTCACCATATTTCTTAATATGATCCTCGTAGACTGTCGGGGCCTTTAGAGGGATGCACCATTCGTATACGATGTTTCCATATCTATACCACCCAAGCTTCATGTCAAAATCTGCAGGTTCTTCATAGTATTGTTTCCCCCAGGTCTCACCGTGGGTGATCTGCATGGCAGGGAAACCAAGGGATTCCCAATATGCGGATACTTTATCGGAACTCGATTCCTTGATTGCGAATGCAAATTGATTGAACTTCATCCCAAGGTCATTGTTTATTTTGTAATTATCGAATATTGATGCACTCTCGTTCTGGAATCCGATAACATATTTGCCTTTTTTGCCTGTCTGCATATAGGTCATACGGATAGGTTGATTTTCAACCATAACCTGTCCATCCTGCAGTACCTTTACACCTGCGTTGTTAAGCCTCTCGACTTCTTTTGCCAGGTCTACCTGATAGGGTACATTGTGCAACAAGGCAAATACACCATTCCCATTTTTCTTTAAAAATTCAGAAAAAGCACTCGTTCCACTAATGGGTTGGACCCATAGTATTCTGGCCCCACCCAGATAGCCTGTGTAAAGATGTACTTCAGTTTCTGTCACCTCACTCTTATACGTCAATTTGTTGAGGTTCATTCGTCCCTGGTCTTTTATGGATTTAAATCCGATGTTTTTCCAACCTTCGGCTACAGTTTGAACATCATTAACAACCCATATAATAAGACTGACTTCACTATAGAATTCTTCGGGTTGACTGTTTGCAGATAGGCTTATGCCCAGAAACAGGATCGGGATTATTATCTTTTTATACATATTTATGAATTTAAAAAGTAAACAACCTTAATTTACCCACATGAAACGGACATTAAAAATTATCATCCCAAAATTTATATTTAGAGGCAAAAAGAAGATTTGGAATTAGAGATTTTAAATTAATTGATTTTTAGTATAAATTGATAAAAAATCTTTTTACTGATGTACCCGGGATTCGTCATAATGTTTTTCGCAGGATTATTAAATCCTTACAGCGCTTATCTGAATGATTCAGCAGATGCCCTTAAAGTGAATGTTACAGGGAAGGCAGAGAATTATACCTTCTCAGTGACCCTGGAAAGCCCGGATACCGGTTGTGATCAATATGCCAACTGGTGGGAAGTGATCACACCCGGGGGCGACCTTGTTTATCGTCGAATACTGGGTCACAGCCATGTTAACGAACAGCCCTTTACACGATCCGGAGGGCCGGTTCACATTTCTGGTGATCAGGAAGTGATCATTCGGGCACATATGAACAATACAGGCTATGGGGGCAAAGCCTTGAGAGGATCCGTAAAAGCAGGATTTAAACCGGTTGCGCTGGAAAAGGATTTTGCCAGAAACCTTGAAACTGAGGAACCCCAACCATCAGGTTGTGCATTTTAAATAAATATTAATGAATAATATACGTTTTCCTTTTATCATAATTTTTATTGTTATAATAATATCCTGTACGCAAAAGATAGAACAGGACACTTACACTGAATTTGATTTTCAACCTAATATTTTATGGATCACATGTGAGGACATGAGCCCCCGTCTGGGTTGTTATAATGACCCTCTCGCACGAACACCTACAATAGACAAATTAGCCTCTCAGGGCGTCAGGTTTACAAATGCTTATTCAATATCGGGCGTTTGCGCTCCAAGCCGGTCTGCATTGATTACCGGGATGTATCCCACCACCATCGGATCAATGCATATGAGGACTATGACAAGAACTTCTGCGATTGACAAGATCACAGACCCCGAATTACTGGCCATCCCGACCTACGAAGCGGTACCACCTCCTGATGTGAAGTGTTTTACAGAATACCTTCGGGCAAGGGGCTATTATTGTTCGAATAATTCAAAAGAGGATTACCAGTTCCGACGGCCTATTACAGCGTGGGATGAAAGCAGTCGAAAAGCACATTGGAGGAACAGAAGTCCTGGCCAGCCTTTTTTCTCCGTATTCAATTTTACCGTTACGCATGAATCACAGGTTTGGGCCAGGGCGGGGGATACTCTGATTACTGATCCTGATAAAGTAGAGGTGCCACGCTATTATCCTGACAGCCCGGTTATCAGAAGGGATATTGCCAGGCATTACGATAATATCGCGCTGATGGATGCACAGGTGAAAGATCTACTGAGCCAATTGAAAGCGGATGGATTGGAGGATAGTACTATAATCTTCTTTTTCAGTGATCACGGGGATGGTTTTCCAAGGGCAAAAAGGTGGATCTACGATTCAGGGATAAAAGTACCCCTTATTATAAAGTACCCTGGTAACAGGCAGGCCAGTGAGGTCACTAATGAGCTGGTAAGTTTTGTGGATTTTGCACCCACAGTACTTTCTTTAACAGGTATTGAGATTCCGGATTATCTCCAGGGGCAGGCTTTTGCAGGTTCACAAAAAGCTGGGGCCCGGGATTATATTTATGCAGCAAAGGACAGGATGGATCCAGCCATGGATAACCAGCGGGCAGTAAGGGATAAACGATATAAATACATCAGGAATTATATGCCGGAACGTCCCTATGTTCAATTTCTACCTTACAGAGATCAGATGGCGCTTATGCAGGAATTATTCAGATATGAAAAGGAAGGTAAACTGGATCAGACTCAAGCCCTGTGGTTTCAAAAGACCAAACCAATTGAGGAGTTATATGATACCTGGGAAGATCCTTATGAAGTGAATAACCTTGCCGCTGATCCAAGGTTTCATGATATTCTCGAGCAGTTGCGTGAAAAACACCTTCAGTGGAAA
>JAHEGY010000122.1 GCA_024644875.1 Cyclobacteriaceae bacterium | reverse complement strand
GACGTAAAATCTAAAAAGGATCAGAATGAATACAAGATTTAGAAATTGCGGTAAGAGGTCGGCAAGTAAAATATTCAAGGAGACCATATGATTATTTATTTAATCTTTTAATTATTATCTACTGTAAAAATACGCATCCATTAAGTGCATGGATAGCAATATTCGGTGAGTGATCTTTTTTAACCGGTAAACAACAAAAATTTACAGTCGACCACTATTTTAAGTTATAATTAGATTTTAGTGCATTAATCATAAAGTCAGAATTTGAGGAGGCATAATATGCAACAATTTCAATATTCAAATCATTTCATCAGGCATTGAATTATTGATTTTAAATGGAATTACACTAAGTTTACACCCTGAGACAGCAAAATGATCAATTCAATATTTTGGCTTCTGTTGAAAAAACCATAATAGAAAATGAGCTTGATCTTAAATTCATCAAGATCGGCCAGGGTGATAAAACAGCCCTGGCCTTTCATGGCTTTGGCCAGGATAATAGTTTTTATGAACCTTTTGAATCCGTATTTGGGCAAAAATTCACCATCTACTGTTTCAACCTGCCCTTTCATGGAGATGATAATACGCCCAAATCCTGTATCCCCGCTACAAAAGATACCATAAAAGACTTTTTTCAAAGATTTCTATACAGTAACAGTATTTCCGGATTTTCTAACATAGGATTCAGCATTGGGGCAAAAATCTCCCTAATGCTACTCGAATTGTTCCCTGAAAAAATTGAGGAATTGATCCTGATCGCACCGGATGGATTCAGGACTAACGTATGGTACCGCCTGGGAACCGGTTCCATGGTTACCCGGTCACTGTTTAAATACTTAGTAAATCATCCGGAATTCTTATTCAGATTTTCGGATTCAATGGCCTCCATGGGTTTAGTACATCCCGGAGTACTACGATTTGCAAAATCACAGATGAATACCTTGGAAAAACGAAAAAGAGTCTATTATACTTGGATGTTCTTCCGAAAACTTGTAATAAGAAAAAGCCGGATCATCAATCTATTATCCGTGCACAAGATCCCGGTGTCTGTATTCCTTGGTAAAGAAGACAAGATAATTCTCGAGAAGCACTTCAGCTTTTTGAAGGATGACAGGATTGATTCAAATATTACTGTATTGGATGCTGGCCATAATGACCTTATTAAGGAAACTGCACTTTACCTGGAGAGATCCTCTGGGAGATAAATTAATCCCGGCGTGGAGATAGGTTAATCTTCGCAGGGATGTAGATTAATCCCGGCGTGGAGATAAATTAATCCCGGTTTTGTTTTGATGTCGTACATCATCTCGCCAGATATTCCCCGAGATCCATGGGTGGCCCATAGGCTGGATTAGTGAGCAACTCATTATCCGTAAGGGTCAGCAAAAATGCCTTCAGATCTGCTTTCTCTTCCTCATTTAATTGAATGCCATGCTCACGCACATTTTTCATCAATGGATCGACATAATCTGAATAAACCAGTCCCTCGGAATAAAAGTCAATGACTTCATCCAGGGTTTTAAAACGTCCGTCGTGCATATAGGGCCCGTTAATCTCACAGTTTATCAGGGAAGGTGCCCTGTACGCCCCGGTATGCATCAGGTTATTGGTAACAGCAAAGCGATCCCTGGAATCTCCGAAAATTGTATCCTTTGCATTGTTATAGTAATCATTCGTGGTCATAAGGAGCGACCCTGAATGGCAATGGAAACAATCGCCTTCTTCAGAAAAAAACAATTCATAACCCCTCATTTCTGATGGGCTCAGGTCTGCTTCACGTCTGACATATTTGTAAAATTTGAAGTTATTGGCCACCAGTGTACGTACAAACTGAGCGATAGCTTTGCTTATTCTGTCAATATTTACCTCTTCAGTACCAAATGCTGCTTTGAACATCGGTCGATATTTATCTATAGAAGCGATCATTTCCACGGTCTTGTCAATTGATCCGGCCATTTCGTGTTCTGCAACTATTCCCATCCATACCAGCGATTCAAGGTATTTATAGTTCAACTCATTATGCCCCATAAATTCATAGCCTTCGATCCCTGACTTTGAATTTGATTCATGGATGAAACCGTTCCATAGATATCCGTTTGAATTATATACCAGATTATACAATGGCATGGTCATATGGGGTGTCTTTTTACCCTCAGGGTATTCAGCAGTTGGTAATCCAAAGGGATGACCATCAATAAACTTTGAATGATTTATGCTGACTTCAAAACCCTGTGATTGTATATGACACGTCCCGCAGGACATTAATGAATCCGGATGATCCCTGCCGGATAACCTGCCGTCATAGAACAGGTATCTCCCCAGTTCGACACCTTCAACTGTGGTAATATTCTGTTCCGGGATATTCAGTTCAGTGGGGAAATGCTTTATTTCTTCAAATACATAAGGGGTTGGGCCCAAGGGTTCAATATCTTCTCCATTCTCACAGGAGATCAGTCCCAATAAGGGTATCAGGATCATAAGGGATATGACCTGCCTCCACAGCTTCCGTTTATATACCCGTAAATAATTACTCACCTTCATCCTCTCTATTACATACATTATAGCCATTACTTTGATCTTTCACTTATGCTGTTTTTCCCCAAGAGCAATATTCATGGTTGTACATCCGTGGATCCGTAAACACAAAAATACATCAATTTCTATACCCATGTTGTACCCTTGTAAATTTTTGCTTTTCATGATCCATAAATCAAATTTTCCCAGATGATTTATTCTATCAAGACTCATTAATAATAAAGACTGATTTAATCTGGTTTTCCACTATTCTGTTTACTTAAAATAATAACAAACGGAAATGAAAAAATGTTAAAGTGAATCTAAATTGGACAAACTCCCTTCAGAACTTTCCGACACTATCTGGCCCGTATACCAAACCTTCCCAATGCTTCAGGACACGCATAAGATAAATCAGAAAGCATGGTATAATCAGTCAATGTATGGAGGAAATCAAGAAGGTCCTTTTTCTCTGCTTTATTCAGGTGAATACCGCCATCATTCAATCCTTTCAAAAGAGGGTCTGCCAGTTTTGAATTATAAATATTTTCAGAGTAAAAGTCAATTACCTCTTCAAGAGTTGAATACCTGCCATCATGCATATATGGGGCATTTAAGGCACAATTAATTAGGGAAGGGGCTCGATAGGCACCTCGTTCCCCTGGATTTAAGGTAACTGCTGCCCTGTCACAATTACCTTGCAATTCACCATCGCCTCCATTATTATAATACTGGTTGGTGGTCATCGTCATTGAACCTGCATGGCAATGGAAACATCCAGTCCTCTCCGAATAGAATAATTCATAACCTCTTTGTTCGCTGTCACTTAGCACGACACTTCCCTCCATGAAATGATAGAATTTGAAATCAGAGGCAGTTATTGTACGGATAAACTGTGAGATCGCGAGTACAATTCGCTTCAAAGTGATCTTCTCATTCCCATACGCAGATATAAAAAGGGATTTATAAACCTGATCAGATCCTATGATTTCAAGCATCTGCTTAACATTCGAATCTATTACCTGTTCTGAAACTATGCTGATCCAGACAATCGACTCAAGATATTTGAAACCAATCTCAAGATCATCTGTCTCATACAGGTTTTGTTCCCGGATGAAACCATTCCGGAAATAACCATTTGAATTGTATAATAGATTTATAAGCGGCAATGTAACGTGCAGGTTCTTGCCAAATATACCCTCACCGTTTTTTGTAAATCCACAAGGATATCCCTTACCGGCCAGAACTTTTATATCAGAGCCAAATCCCTTTGATTGTATATGGCAGGTTGCACAACTTTTAAGTGAATCCAGATCCTCTGACCCTGATAATCTCCCATCATAAAAGAGATGCCTGCCTAACAAAACCCCCTCTTTCGTCAGTGGATTAAATTCAGGCATATTGACTTTTTTCGGGAAAAACTTTAGTTGACGGACTGGATACCTGGTAAGATCAGGTGCATCTGTATCTGCAATAAATAACAAATAGCCCAAATATGTGCCGGCTACGATAATTACTATCAGAAAATAGAATCTGATATGCTTCAAAACTTAGATTATCACTTTATGACGGCTGAAAATACATCCCTTCCATTCGCTTTGATCTGGCCCATGGCTTCCTGGTTTGCCATAATGCTCCCCCCAAAGACATCATGATCATAATTATTGGGCCCTTTAAACCAGTTTTCAACATTCATCACAATCCGGGCCATCACATTACCGCCTGCCGGCATTTTAAATGAAGATAAGGGCAGTTCAACCTCAAACCAATTCTGAACAAAACCGGTTATCCTTGCGTTTTCATCATACATCTGACCAACTCCAATATGAAAATTAAATGGAGACCTCTGTGATTCCTTATCGATCCAGAATCCATTCAATTTCATATAATGATAACCCCCTTCATCACCTCCCATAAAATAAGGCCAGATCATATTGCTTTCTGGCGGATCAGTGAACATCATCGGTGCGTTCTTTTCTCCTTTAATCCCAAAAATGAACCTGATCATTTCATACTCGCCAGGTCTCACGCCATCCATTATTGTCCAGAAGTGCGTTTCTGGCAGATCTGTATCTATATAATGGATCCAGTCAGAATTCGATAATATGTGGATCTGCCCCTCCGCATCAACGAGAGATACATCAGAAATAAACCATTGGATTTCTGAAATTTCATATGGATTCCCGGCGGCATTGGTATAAATCATATTATCCACCTCAATTGGCATACCTTGCACATGATGATCTATTTCAAACCTGAGTGTGCCGTTGAAGGTTTCCTCCTCATTGGTATAACAACTATAGATCACTAAAATCAAAACGAAAATGAAATAGTTCACATACTTCATAGAAAAAAAATTAAATCCTCGCACTATTTTCAGAATTAGCAAATATGAATCAAGATCTCAGTATTCACGATTATCAGAATTTCCTATAACAATTTTCTGAAATCTTATTTCATAAAGCCTGGCTATAACAAAGATAATGATAATCCAGATTTTAAAGATTAATTTGAAGAACTATACCTCAAAATCTGATGTTTTTTATTGATTTTCGTATAATAAGATAAATTGTTAAAATCCGAATGTTTCTCAGAACCATAACACTGCTCAACATATTTTATTTTGCATTCATAACATTGGGCCAAGGTCAGCATATCAGGGGAAGAGTCATAGACAACCAGTCTGGGAATCCTATTTCTGCTGCAAATATCTTCTTTGCCAATTCCCAGGCGGGCACTTATTCTGACGATTCCGGTTATTTTAACCTGGAAACCCCGATGCATTTTCCGCTGCAGTTGGTGATCTCTCATGTTTCCTATGATAACAAATTAATCCCTTTAGATTCCTGTCCGGTTAATGATTTAATAGTTATTAAACTTAAAATTAAAGTTAAGGAACTGGAGGAAGTCAGGATTTCAACAGAGGTGGACAGGAAATGGAACAAAAATGTAAAAAAATTCAAGCATGCTTTCCTGGGGGAGACAGATAACAGGCAAAAATGTGATATTATAAATCCTCATGTAATTGAATTTGTCAGTGAAAAAGATATGTTAAAAGCCTATTCCGATGACTTGCTTATAGTGGAAAATATGGCCACCGGATACAGAGTCCACTTTCTGATGGAATACTTCAGCATGAAAGGTGATCAGGTATCCTTTTCAGGCAAACCATATTTTGAGCCTCTAAATGCTGAATCAGTTAAAGAAAAGAATCGTTGGGAGGAAAATAGAAAATATACTTATTATGGTTCCTTACGACATTTCCTAAGTACTCTAATACAGGGAACTACATATTCTGAGGGATATGAAATTGTATCAGGTCATTTGGACCACAAGAATGAATTCTCCTTTAAAGGATTGATCAGCCCTGGGGATATTATTAAAGAGGAAGATGGAAAGATATTTATTAACCTTAAAAACGCGCTCAAGGTAGTGTATACGAAAGAGAAAGATCTGAGCCGTTCTTCAATTGGCATGGAGAAGTTCAAAATTAACAATGAATATCAGACTTCCTATTTAACATCCAGAATAGCCAGGATACAAGTCCATGAGAATGGTATACTGTTCCGGCCTGGCCTTGTACAGGTTTATGGATTCTGGGCCCGGGACGGGGCAGCGGATTTTTTACCTTTTGATTATTTTCCTAATGGCAAGGAATGATCATACGTTTGTCAGATTATGCTGACTTACGCAATAATTCCTCAATTAGCTATAGGCAGACTGTAACTGTATTAATGGATCAAGACGTTGGTTTATCTCCTTTTTCAGATATAACCAGGTTACGAGGGTGGAGGAAAGATCAGCAATAGGAAATGCAATCCATACACCATCAATCCCGAGAAACACAGGCAGTATTAATACCAGCGGAATAAGGAAGAATCCCTGTTTTGATAATGAAAGTACAAGTGCCGGCCCGGGCTTTCCAATAGCCTGAAAGTAGGAAGCTCCAATTAACTGTACTGCAATCAAGGGCGTAGCAAGAAATGCAATTCGCAAGGCATAAGGGGTTTCCATCAAGATTTCGACATCCTTTGAGAAAATACGAACTATGGAGTCCGCTCCTAAGAGGACGGTAATAAATATTATAAAAGAAAGGCCTACCCCGTATTTAATGGCGGTGTTGACTACTTCTTTCACCCTCAACCAGTACTCCGCACCATAATTATACCCAGCTATCGGAACGAAGCCCTGAACCAGACCCATTACAGGAAACAGGGCAAACATGATCATCCGGCTGATTATACCATATACAGCTATTGATATCTCTCCCCCATACCTGAATAAGGTGTGGTTCAATACCAGGACCAGTAGGCTGATGGTCCCTTGCCTGGCCAGTGTCACACCTCCCAGGGATGTGATTTCTCTGGCAATAGAAAGATCAATTCTGAAGTGTTTGCGTTCGAGACGTAGCTCTGATTGCCTTAGTGCAAAAAAACCAAGAGCATAAACCGCACTTAAGATATATGAAATGGTAGTAGCCCAGGCTGCCCCCATAATTCCCCATTTGAAATATACAATAAAAACCGCATCGAGGATAATATTCGACACTGCAGGGATCATCATGACAAGCATCGCAAACTTAGGTTTACCTTCTGCGCGTATTATGTTATTTGACATCATAGCCCAGGCCAGAAAGGGAATGCCTATCAGAAGAATTCCAAAATATTCTATTGCATACCCTAATATTTCTCCTTTACCACCGAACATAATCAATACCTCTTCAATATATAAGGAGCTGATTATCACAAAGACAGCGGCGACCGTTAGGGTCATACCAATCATGTTACCAAAGGTAAGATGTGCTTTTTCTTTATTGTCTGAACCTAAAGCCCTGGAAATAATAGATCCGCCGCCAATACCTATCGCCATGCCAACAGAGGACATAAAAAATGTTATGGGCATTACAACAGTAACCGCCGCAATGCCAAGGGGGCCGACGTAATTGCCGACAAAGATGGTGTCTACCAGATTATATATAGAGAGTACTAAAACACCCAGGGCAGCCGGCATGGATTGCTTTATAAGAAGCGAACTGATCTTTTCAGATCCAAGTGTTTTAGATTGGGCCATATACTAGCAATGTGTAATTTGAATGAATTGAGATCAATCCGATATCTGAAAATAAAACGCTGGCGAACCACCAATATTTTATAACGGTATACATTCACTAAAGTTATCCAAGGTAATGATCAGGCACAATCAATCTGTCCTGACCCTTATCTGAAACGGCAATGGAGTATCCTTTATCGATGGAAAATCCTCCAACCTCCCCTTCAATACTTAACGCGGCATATCCAACCTGTGCACCACCCTCTTTGAGTTCAGGATATTTTTTTATTATCCTGTCTACGGCCTTCTTACAGGCTTCTTCTGGTGTAAGTCCCTGCCGCATTAATTCCACGACCAGGAAAGATCCAAGTGTTTCAAGTACCAGTTCGCCCTGACCTGTCGCACAAGCTCCTCCCACTTCATTATCCACATACATCCCGGCACCTATGACCGGGGAATCACCGACTCTTCCATGCATTTTAAAAGCCATTCCACTGGTCGAACAGGCTCCGCACATTTTGCCCTTATCATCAATGGCCAGAATGCCGATCGTATCATGGTTTACGGGCCTGTAATCATTATTTTTCATCCATTCCTCCCATGTCTTTTTTGCCTTGTCAGTCAGGAGATTTTCCTTTTCAAATCCCTGTGACAAGGCAAACTCCAATGCACCTTTCCCACTTATCATTACATGTGGGGTTTCTTCCAATACTTTTCTCGCTACGGAAATAGGATGCTTAATATGCTGCAGGAATGTTACCGATCCAGCCTTCCCGGATTCGTCCATAATGCAGGCATCTAGGGTTACGATCCCGTCCCTGTCAGGCAATCCTCCATAACCAACACTCGTATCTTCCGGATCTGCTTCAGGAACCCTGGCACCCGCCTCCACAGCATCCAGGGCTGATCCGCCTTTTAGGATAACATCTACTGCCGCTCTGGTGGCTTTACGATTATCCCATGTAGCAACAGCAATAGGTTTCCGGGATGATCGTTTATTGATTTCAAACAATCCTGAAGCCCTTGAAATAATGGGTGTAGTGGTGGATATAGCCCCAAGGACTGATCCCTTTATAAAATTTCTTCTTTTGATCATGGATTTCATTTTTTAACCCTGAAAAATATCCTTTTTAATTTCATTACTGAAATATAACGTGGATTATTTGGCAATTCAACATACAAATTATAGATTTTCACAAATCTTAATACTATGAAACCTCTCTTCCTTTTTTATTTCCCGCTGACAACACTGACAATTGTATTAACACTAGCATGCACACAAGAAAAGGAAGAAGGAACAGGTGAATCAAATCCAAAATCCGCCAATATTGAAAAATCCGTTAACAGGACTATTATAGCCTTTGGTTCCTGTTCGAAACAATATAATCCGAATCAGAGATGGGCAGATGTACTTAAGAATGATCCGGATATCTGGATATGGTTGGGTGATAACATCTACGGTGACACACATGACATGGCTTTCATGTCGGAAAAATATGCACATCAAAAAGCAGACACAGGGTATCAGCAGCTGCTGAAAACCGGAGCCAGTATTATTGGAACATGGGATGATCATGATTATGGTGTCAATGACGGTGGAAAAAATTATTCAAAAAAGGATGAAAGCAAGGAATTGTTTATTGACTTTCTGGATATTCCTGATGATAATCCAATAAGGGACCATGATGGTGTGTATCAATCGTATGATTATAACTTTAACGACAATCTATTGAAAATTATACTTCTGGACACAAGGTATTTCAGAGACACCATTGAAAGGAACTTTATGACCAGGGCATATATACCGAATATGGAGGGAGATATTCTTGGGGAAGCGCAATGGCAATGGCTTGATAATGAAATTAATGAGAGTAAGGCTGACCTAATCCTATTGGGATCCGGAATACAGGTAATTCCCGAAGAACATATCTACGAGAAGTGGGCAAATTTTCCTTCATCCAGGGAAAGGTTGTTTGATCTTCTTGAAAAATACCCCGAAAAAAGGATCGTGATCCTCAGTGGTGACAGACATATAGCTGAGATCTCTGAAATTGTGCTGGAGGACCTTAATTATCCACTATATGATTTTACAAGCAGCGGGCTCACACATACCTGGCAAAGGGAAGATGAGGAACCGAATAAATACCGTATCAGTGATTTTATTATTAATCTGAATTTCGGTGTGATTTTAATAGACTGGATGGAAGATAAGAGGCATAAGATCACATTCCAGATCAGGGGTGAGGAGAATTCAATTCTTTACGAATTCGAACCTTTATTATACAATTAGACTTTTAGCTTGCTAGTATTTGGGAATAGAAGGATCTATTTCTTCTGCCCAGTCTAATATTCCCCCTTTTAGATTGTAAAGATTATTTAAATTAAAATGTTGTTCAAGCGCTCTGATCACATTGGCACTCCGGTTTCCGCTTCTGCAATAGATCACCACTTTTTTGTTTTTATCAATTCTATCCACATTCTGAAAAACCTGTCCCATAGGGATCAGCTCTCCGCCTATATTGCAGTAATCGTGTTCTCTTAATTCCCTTACATCGATCAACTGAAAGTCATCCTTTGCGTCAATCATTTTTTTCAACTCGCGAACGTTAACTTCTTTCATAAGAATATATTTTGCATGGTCAAACACCCGATTTTTATCCAAATATCAAGATGTTCATTTCATTTTTAATAGTTTAGCAGTTTAAATTCTGCTAAGATCAATTTATAATCTGCAAACATAACATTATTTCTTAAAAAATAATCATGAGGATCATCCTGGAAAGACAGAATCAAGCCGTGCACCTTCAAGCGCTTAATGAGGATGGGGCAAAAATTGATATAGACGGAGCCCCTGCAATAGGAGGTGAAAATAAAGGATTACGCCCGATGCAATTATTGCTGGCAGGATTGGGTAGTTGCAGTACAATGGATATAGTAAGTATTTTAAATAAACAGAAACAGGACCTGGCTGACATCCGGGTTATGATTGATGGAAAGCGGGAAAAAGGAAAAACACCTTCCCTGTTCGAAGACATCCATATCCATTTTATATTAACCGGAAATCTGGATGAAAAAAAGGTGAAGCGGGCAATCGACCTTTCAATGAACACCTATTGTTCTGTGTCAAAAATTATTGAAAAAACTGCCCGGATCACTTATTCATATGAAATCAAAACAACCTGAAATGAAAGACTACAAACATTTTGAAACCAAAGCTATAAGATATCAGTCTGATCAAAGTTATAATAAGGAACATTCTGTTCCAATATATGCGACTTCAAGTTTCCTTTTTGATAGTGCTGAAGAAGCAAGGGCTCTTTTTGATAATGAAATAGAAGGTAATATTTATACCCGTTTTTCTAATCCGAATAATGAAGAATTTATAACCAAGCTCTGTCTTCTGGAAGGATTGGAAGACGGTGTTGCGACTTCATCCGGGATGGCAGCTATGTTCCTAAGTATAGCAGCCTTTCTGGAACAAGGTGACCATTTAATTGCTTCAAGGGCTGTATTCGGATCCACACATCAGATCATAACCCAGGTTTTACCTAAATGGGGCATTACGCATACTTATGTTGACACAAATCATCCTGAGACATGGGAAAGTGCTGTTTTACCAAATACCAAAATGCTTTTTCTGGAGACACCATCGAATCCGGGATTGGATATCATCGATCTTGAATTGGCCGGTACATTTGCGAAAAAGAACAATCTGATATTTAATGTTGATAATTGCTTTGCTACACCATACCTGCAAAATCCGGCTAAATGGGGCGCTCATCTGGTTAGCCATTCTGCAACAAAGTTTATTGACGGGCAGGGTCGTGTGATTGGTGGCGCGATCCTGGGCAATAAGGAACTTATAGAGAAAGTCCGGTTTCTTAACCGGCATATAGGCCCTTCGATGTCTCCTTTTAACAGTTGGATATTATCAAAAAGCCTTGAAACACTTGCTGTAAGGATGGACAGACATTGCCAGAATGCTATTGAGCTGGCCAGATTCCTTGAGGATCATAAGGAAGTGAACTGGGTTAAATACCCTTTCTTATCCTCTCACCCAATGTATGAAGTTGCAAAAAAGCAAATGAGTCAGGGAGGAGGCATGGTAAGTTTTGAAATAAAGGGAGGAATTGAGCGGGGCAGCAAATTCCTGAATAATGTGAAAATGATGTCTTTAACGGCAAACCTGGGCGATACCAGGTCTATTGCCACTCATCCAGCTTCAACAACCCATTCAAAGCTATCGGATGATGATAAGATGGCTGTAGGAATCACTGATGGACTAATCAGGATATCTGTCGGACTGGAACATATAAATGACATTATTGATGATATAGATCAAGCTTTGGGAAAAAGTGAGATATAATTCAATTATCAATTATTAAGACCTTTTGTATAATTTTTATTAGCCCGGGATAAAATTCGTATGTATATTTAATTACCTGTTCGAGAGATTGGCCCTGGATCTATATGATTGTAGGACCACACATTTTTTTATATATGATTAAGGATTTATTTATCCATCAACTACGGCAAGCTGTTCGTCACAGAAGTTGGGATAAACAGGTAGCAACAAACATTTTTTTAGGACTTCTATTCTCTCTTATTTTTATTAATATTCTGATGCTGGGATATGCTATCGATGATATCCTGAAAACATTTTATCCTGATAAAGATCCGGTTGAGCAGTTTACGAGCTTCATACTCTATTATGCCCTGGCAGACTTTGTACTAAGATTAATGCTTCAGGAAGTTCCTTCTCTGTCTATCCAACCTTATCTATTATTCCCAATAAAAAAGAGTACGCTGATCCATTATCTCTTATCGAAAACGCTCTGGAGTTTTTTTCCCATTATTCCACTTCTGGTGCTTATCCCATTTGCAATAAAAATATTATCCGTTTCCTTCCCTCTATCCAGCATAGTTTTATGGACATTCGCGATATACCTGTTTTTTAATTCAATCAGCTATATTGCCCTTTTTTTTAAAAGGAAAATTCATTTCAATCCCGGTATAATTGCAATCCTGATTTTGTGTTTTATTGTCATAATTCTACTGGAAAAAGATGGCATTATCTCCCTGTCTAAATTATCCACCGCGTTATTTATGCTTCCACTTCAGGATCCCCTATATAATTTGATTTTCCTCCTGTTAATCATTGTAGCTTATTGGGCAAATTTCATGTATCTCAAAAGACATACATATGCAGAGGAGATCATGCCAAAACAAAAAATCCGAAAGGCCCAACAAAACTTCTATTATCTAAACAGAATGGGTGCTTTAGGAGATTTAATAGCGATGGAGTTACGTCTGATTATGCGCAACAGAAGGATTCGCTCAACAGTTTTTATATCACTATGGATGGTTGCTCTTGCCTGGCCATTTTACAAGTACTATTATCCAAATCTTGAGAAAGAGAAAAAAAGTCCGGATTACAAGCAGTCTGAAGTGTTAATTCCCGGGGATAATCAACATAAGGTAATTTTGAATGTCTATGCTGATATACCCCCGCCTTTAAATCAGGTATGTGTAGCTGGTGACCATGAGGATTTTGGCAATTGGAAGGCTGATCTCGTGCCCCTCCAGCTAAAAGAAGACAGTTCCTGGACACGTTCTTTTGTTTTCGACAAAGGAACTGAATTAAGTTTTAAGATCACGGGTGCTGATTGGGGAAATGAGGCATTATATGAAGAAGGAAGCATACCGGAACCTTTCAATTATACAATTGAGCAGGATACCACGATCAACCTCCAGGTCAAAGCATGGAAAGAAGATAAGGTTTTTAATATTATTTCAGGTTCCATGCTCATTTATGTTGGCGTTTTCTTTATTGGCATGTTTATAATTACATACGGACAATTTCTTTATGCCTGGGAAGCGGGATATTTTGATTTTTTACTGGCAAGAAAAATTGATTACAGGAAGTATCTGTGGGTAAAAGTTTTCCTTTTATCAGCAACTTGCATCGGTGCTTTTCTATTAATTGCACCTTTCATAATCAACAACAGTCATGCTTTTAAATCGTTGACAGTGGCCTTATTTTATAATCTGGGGATAAATCTTCCCTTAATGCTTTTCCTGTCACTTTATAACCGGTCGAGAATTGATATTTCTGCAGGAGCGTTCAGCATGCAGGGAAAGAGTGGACAGCAGGTTTTTAATGTATTTATTCTAATCCTCACTCCGGCTGTACTTAGTGGATTCCTCATCAATCACTATGGTTTAGAAAATTGCTTCCGGATTCTGGGTGGTATAGGGCTGGCGGGGATCTTGCTTACCCCTGTTACATTTAATGCTATTTTCAAATTATTTATTAAGAAAAAACATATAATGGGCGCTGCTTTCAGGAACCCCATTTAAACGAAATCAATATGATTGAAGTAAAAAACCTGATAAAAAAGTATGGTGGTGTAGCTGTTCTGGACATCCCTGACCTGAATGTGCAAAAAGGAGAATCATTTGGACTGGTTGGTAATAACGGGGCCGGGAAGACAACCCTGTTCAGTCTTATTCTTGATTTAAGGCGGGCTACAAATGGATCCGTGTTCATTAAAGATCAAGATGTTTCGAAAACAGATAGATGGAAAGAATATACGGGATCCTATATAGATGAAAATTTCCTGATAGATTTTCTTACACCTGAAGAATATTTTCAATTCATAGCTAATTTACACGGTTTATCCACCGGAGATCTCAAGAACTTTTATCATAAATATGATGACCTTTTTGCCGGGGAGATATTAGGAAAAAAGAAATATATCAGAGAACTCTCCAAGGGAAATCAAAAAAAAGTAGGTATAGCCGGCGCCCTTTTGTCAAAACCCGAGGTCCTGGTATTGGACGAACCTTTCTCCAACCTGGATCCTTCCTCCCAGATCCGGTTGAAAAACATCTTTAAAACCATGAAGTCAGAAGACTCTGTAACCATGTTGATCTCCAGCCATGATTTAAACCACGTTACTGAGGTATGTGAGCGGATTGTGATCCTGGACAGGGGTAATATTGTACATGATCTGCAGACAAGCAATAAAACACTGGAAGAATTGGAGCGTTATTTTGCCGTCTAGAAAATTGAATTTTTCAGGCCAAAATGAAATAAATCATCCATAAAAAAATTATCTTTATTATAAGATTTCAATTGACTTTTAGATTTAAAAATTATGGCTGAACCACAATGCGAAAACTGTAAATTAAG
>JAHEGY010000209.1 GCA_024644875.1 Cyclobacteriaceae bacterium | reverse complement strand
TCTGAATGACAATTCAATTCAGATCAAGAAAGAAGACCGGATGATAATCTTTGAGGAACCGGTTTTAGTTAAAGCGGGGGATGTATTGAAGATAGAGTAGCTGCCAATCTGATAGGCTCTAAATGTTGCAGATTTGATTATATTTTCATTTTGACAATAAGATATAAATATATTATCGTCTTTGACATTGCATTAAAATTACATTAAAATAGTATATAAATATTTGATATTAATCATTTGCTGAACCATTAGAACCTAAAACCTTTATATAAATGTTTCCTTTCGATAAGAATGCATATCTGGAAAGATTTTCAAAGATCAGAAAACAGACTATAAATATATGTAAACCGCTGGCTGTTGAGGATTTTGTAGCCCAACCGATTGTGGATGTTAGCCCGCCGAAATGGCATATGGGTCATACTACCTGGTTTTTCGAGGCCCTTGTTTTGGAAAACTATTTACAGGATTATAAAGACTTCGATCACCGTTATGGATTTTTATTTAACAGCTACTATAATACGGTAGGAGACAGGGTCCAGCGACCGGACCGAGGACATATGACAAGACCCACTGTTGAGGAGATAATACATTACAGAGAATATGTGGATGAAAAAATGATTCATTTCATTAAAAGTGAATCTGAAAAAATAGATGAGCATCTATCTTATATACTCGAACTTGGTTTACAGCATGAACAGCAACATCAGGAACTTCTTGTAACAGATCTGAAGTATATCCTGGGTATGAATCCTATATTTCCTGTATACAAGGATTATATTGAGGAAGTGCCAGATTCTAAAGATACAGAGGTCAAATTCATAAATGTTGAGGAAGGAATTTATGAGATCGGTTATCAGGGAAATAATTTTTGTTTTGACAATGAACTGTCAAGACATAAAGTGTACTTAAATCCCTTTCGGTTCATGGAAAGGTTGGTTAATAATGGTGAATATCTTGAATTCATTGAAGACGGGGGGTATAGCCGGTTCAACTTCTGGTTGTCAGAAGGTTGGGACTGGGTAAAAAAACAGGACATACATGCCCCTATGTATTGGCATAAAATAGATCATAAGTGGTACCATTATACTTTATCCGGACTGGAGGAAATAAAGCCAGATGATCCAGTTACTCATATCAGCTATTTCGAAGCAGATGCTTTTGCTAGCTGGAAGGGTAAAAGGTTGCTGACTGAAGCAGAATGGGAAGTGGTTTGCCAGATTAATGAGCCCCTTCCAAACAAAGATTCAAACTTTGTTGAGAAAGAAAATTTCAGGCCACTCCCATGTAAAAACGGCAAGATGCAATTGCTTGGTGATTTATGGGAATGGACGGGCAGCGCATATCTTCCTTACCCTAATTTTCAGAAATCAGATGGTGCTATAGGGGAGTATAATGGCAAGTTCATGGTGAACCAGATGGTTTTACGCGGGGGTTCTTGTGCCACCCCGAAAGAACACATCAGAAACAGTTACAGGAATTTCTTTCATCCCAATCTACGCTGGCAATTTACAGGCATCAGACTGGCAGAAAGCTTATAATATGGATTATATCAAGAGGTTTGCTGAAGATGTTCGGGAGGGATTGTCTTCTGAACCAAAATATTTGCATTCAAAATATTTTTATGATGAGGTTGGAGATAATCTCTTCAAACAGATTATGGAATTGGAAGAATATTATCTGACAGAATGTGAAGCCCAGATATTCAAAAATAATAAAGATAAGATCCTGGATTGTTTCTCGAATGATGGGAAAGTTTTCGATCTAATAGAATTTGGCGCCGGGGATGGTATGAAAACAAAAATATTGCTAAATCATTTTGTCGATAATAAAGTGAATTTTAATTACATACCCATTGATATATCAAAATCTGTCCTGACTCACCTGACGAAAGACCTCAATAGCATATTGCCTGAATTGGTCATTAAACCTATTTGTGATGACTATTTTCATGCATTGGAGGAATTGAATAAAATAGATTATAATAAGAAAGTTATTCTGTTTCTCGGTTCCAATATTGGAAATTTCAGGGGGGACAATGCCATCCCTTTTCTGAAGCATTTAAGGGCAGATATGAGTTCTAAGGACCAGTTATTTATTGGCTTTGATTTGGTGAAAGATCCCAGGGTCATTATGGATGCTTATAACGATAATAAAGGAATTACATCGGAGTTTAATCTTAACCTCCTTGATAGAATCAATAATGAGTTAGGCGGCAATTTCATTCGGAAGAATTTTAGCCATTATCCTTCATATAATCCTATAACAGGTGAAACAAAAAGTTATTTGATTAGTCTTGAACATCAAACGGTTTGGCTGAAAGGACTTTCCCAATCTTTTACATTTGAAAAATGGGAACCGATATTTACGGAAATTTCCCAAAAATACAGTCTCAGGGATATTAATCATCTGGCCAACCATTCAGGATTCAGAGTTGAAAAAAATTTCTTTGATAATAAAAGTTATTTTGTGGATTCTCTATGGCACTTACTTTGAGATGAACCATTTTCCAGTGCCCTAGTTTAATTAATAAACCGATATCAGCAAGAGTGTGATCAGATTATTTAAAAGTTTTAAAGAATATAAAGATACAGGATTCAGTACCATCCCGGAGGGACAACCAGACAGACTCATCAACCAGGATGGATCATTGAACGTAAAAAGGACTGGTCTGGGTTTTTTTGCTCATTTCAGCGTTTTCCGGGAACTCATAGAAATGGGCTGGTGGAAATTTAATCTGATCGTAGTAGCATCCTATCTTTTCATAAATGTGTTTTTCGCTTTGATTTACCTTTGGATTGGAGTTGAGGGATTAAATGTTCAAAACACAAATAACGAAACAAATGATTTCCTGAATGCTTTTTATTTCAGTGCCCAGACCTTTTCAACTGTCGGTTATGGTCGTGAGAATCCTCTCAATCATTCCGCCAACCTGGTAGCTGTTTTTGAGATGCTTATAGGAATGATGTATTTAGCACTGGCAGCTGGATTATTATACGGTCGGTTCTCAAGACCCGTATCAAAAATCATTTTCTCCAAAAACATACTTGTTTCTCCCTATCGGGAAGGGAAAGGGCTTATGTTCAGATTTTCAAATGCTAAAAGCAATTTATTGATAGAGGTTGAGGTTCAGGTTCTCATGGCAATGAATGTGATTGATAATGGCAATAACCTCAGGAAGTTCTATCAGTTGGATTTGGAAAGAAAGAAAATTAATATGCTGGCCATGACCTGGACCGTAGTTCATCCGATAGATGGAAAAAGTCCCTTAGTGAATTTATCCGAAGCGGATCTTTTGGAATCTGAACCGGAGTTTCTCGTATTTGTGAATGCCATAAATGATACGAATTCACAGCTGATACATGCAAGGACCTCCTATAAGAGCAATGAAATTGTATGGAATGCCAAATTTGATTCAATTTACAAAACCCGGAGAAAAAAAACTGTAGTTCATATTGATAAGATCGATAAATTTACCAGGCTTTGAACTATGTTTATTTTTTAAAGTAACTGCAATTGCGTTTTAAACAGTATATTGATCCGACAATAGCCAGGGAAAATAGACCAGTTAGAAGATAAAACGGAACGCCATCTGATAAGTAAAATTGATATTCTCTTTATTGGAATTGAGTTGTTTTTGATCATTCATCTGTTCATGGGCTTTCTTGCAGGTCCTGAAGTGCAAATTGAAGCAGCTAAACTATTCCTGGGAGGAAGATTTACAGTGATATTCTGGGTAGTGGTTGTTGGACTGGGAGTGATCCCTTCGGGGATATTGGAGATTCTGTCACTAAAAGGAAAAAAATACCAATATCTATTCCGTCATTATTGATTTTGATTGGAGGATAGATCTTCAGATATGTAATCGTTGAAGCAGGACAGCTAACCGGTTACATTCATTAGAGCATCATCGCACCTTTCACTAACAGCCATTGGTGAATTTATTCACTAGTGGCTTTTTTTATACTATCCTGAATGATAACCCATACTACAAATTTTCAATTCAATACCCTTTTCAGATAATTTTTACCATAAATTTTCAATTCAATACTCTTCTCAGATAATTTTAAATAGATTACCTTTGTCGCCCGTAATGTTACGCGCACGTGGCGGAACTGGTAGACGCGCTAGGTTGAGGGCCTAGTGGGAGTTATATCCCGTGGAAGTTCGATTCTTCTCGTGCGCACTAATAAAGAGTTCAGAAACACTGAACTCTTTTTTTATTTTTTGTATCTTTCCTTTTATCATTTAAAACCTGGAATCATGAAATTAAAGGTAGTGATTACCGGTGCCACGGGCATGGTGGGCAAAGGTGTATTGTTTGAATGCCTCGATAATCAGGTCGTTGATTCTGTACTCCTTATAAACCGGAGATCCATTGATATGAAGCACGATAAGTTGAAAGAAATCGTACATCAGGATTTTTATGATCTGTCATCCGTTGAAGACCAGTTGAAAGGATATGATGCCTGTTTCTTCTGCCTGGGTGTATCTGCCTACAGAATGTCTGAAGAAGATTATACGAAAATCACATATGATCTAACCCTCCATTTTGCAAATACGCTCTTAAAACTGAATCCCG
>JAHEGY010000121.1 GCA_024644875.1 Cyclobacteriaceae bacterium | reverse complement strand
CAAAATGCGGAACATCTAATTCATCACCCTTCGTATTTCCCCATGAATTCAGTAATTCCTCGAAAATCCGATATAATGTTTCAAATTTTTCTTCATTGAATAATGGTTTATTAGTTAACAGATACCCCTTTTCTTTATAGAATTTTTGTTGTTCAGCAGTTAATACTTTTCCACGAGGCATATCTTTTCAAGTTATTTTACCATATAGTTTCCGTACATCATCTCAATATTGCTCAGATTTTACTAAATATACAATCCCCCAATAGAAAATCAGGTAGTTCCAAAATGATTTGTATTTTCTTCATTATCACGTACAGTAATAAATAGTTTATCAGTCACCTGAAAGGGATTTCAGGAAAATAATTTGTTCACTGAGAATTCCAAAGATCAGTAGTCATGATCCTGGATATATTGTTATAAATTAGTTATTAATCTTGAATCTCTCAAAAATTTAAATAACTTTCAAGGAAGATGATCATTCCAATATGAATTCCTTTTTGTGCTCTGTATTTTTATTAATCTTCATAAACAGTCCGGTCTGCGTTTTTGCTCAAAGCATCAGTTTTGTGGCCAAAGATGGGGCTTATGCAGAAGCGGAAGAATTGAATCAAAAAGCCAATGGGTACAGAGGCATATGGTATATGAACCAACCCTCTAATGATGAATATGTATATAAATACAGTGGAGGGTTGGCGACCTATACTGCAAAGCACAGACCTTTTGCGATATATTCTCAGGAAGCCGGCAAAACATTTTTCTGTTTTGGGGGGACCGATGAAGAAAATTCAACCTTATTACATAATGTCTCTTATTACAACCATAAGAATGGAAAGATAGCTAATCCAACAACGGTTCTGAATAAAAACACAACAGACGCACATGACAATCCTGTACTATCTTTAGACGATAAAGGATTTCTCTGGATTTTTTCAACTTCTCATGGTACAACCCGCCCTTCATACATTTATAGAAGTACAAAACCCTTCGATATCACGAATTTTGAGAGAGTCCATGCGACTGAAATGGTCCGGGGCACAAAACAGCCTTTCAGTAATTTTTCCTATTTCCAGGTCTATTATATTAAGGGCAAGGGCTTTTTTGCTTTTTTTACCAGGTACCAGGCGGAGTTTGCCAAGAGGGTCATAGGTTATAATACAAGCCAAGATGGCTATCTATGGAATGAATGGAAAGAAATTGCCTATATTGAAGAAGGCCACTATGGGATCAGCGGAGAATACAATGGTCGCATATCCATAGCTTTCAATTACCATCCTGAGGGAAAGGGATTAAATTACAGGACAAATCTCTACTATCTTGAATCACCTGATTTTGGGGATTCATGGGAGGCCGCAAATGGCGAGAAATTAGAGCTGCCACTTACGAAGGTTAAAAACCAGGCCCTGGTATATGATTATAAATCTGAGAATTTAAATTGTTATTTAAAAGATCTGAATTATGATGAACGTGGCAATCCTGTAATTCTGGTCATATCCAGTAAGGGGTATCAATCAGGCCCAGAGAATAATCCGAGAACCTGGGAGGTTTTCAGGTATAATGATACCTGGAATAAAAGCAAGATCACAACTTCTGATAATAACTATGATATGGGGTCATTATATGTAGAGCCTGAGGGTGTCTGGCGGTTAATTGCTCCCACCAAAACCGGCCCCCAGGCATATAATCCAGGTGGCGAAGTTGAAATGTGGGTAAGTCAGGACCAGGGGAGAACATGGGAGAACAAAAGGTCGGTCACCTCCAATAGTCCCCGGAACCATACATACATCAGAAGGCCTATAAATGCCAGACCAGATTTTTATGCATTCTGGGCTGACGGGCATGGCAGGAGACCCTCTGAATCACAACTTTATTTTAGTGATAAGAAAGGAAGTGTATTTTTACTTCCCATGAAAATGAAAAAGCGTAGGGAAAAGGTAAGCTCTTTACTCAAAATATCAACACAATAGTCATCAACTATCCTCTGTTCTCAGATCATATCAGATCCATCCATGATTAATTTCTAGTTCCTGAATTATTGTGATGATCTGATTGTTAAAAGTCTATTAGTTGGTTATCTTGAATAACATAAATGAATTTTTTTATCCTATGAAAAAGATCCAACTTATTTTATCCGCACTCCTTCTATGTTACAATTTCTCAGGTGTTTTGGCACAAGTAGAACCAAGATCGGAATGGTGGCTGAAGGAACCTTATCGACTGGTTCAGACCAATCTTCGAGAGATTGATGCCATCGATTTTGATATTGACATTTATGTGAATTCCATAAAGGATATAGGCGCAAATACGGTCCTTATTAATGTGGGAGGTATTGTAGCCAATTACTATACAGATCTGGAATTTCATTACCAGAATCCAAATCTTAAATTCAATATGATCCAGGAAGTTGTCACCAGGCTTCACAATGAAGGCATCAGGGTCATGGGAAGGTTTGACTTCAGCAAGATCAATGAATTGCACGCTTCCAGAAATCCGGATTGGCTCTATAATAGTGTAAAAGGAGAGCAGGTTAATTATAATGGACAGGTTCATACCTGCGTGAACGGTGGTTATCAGCAGGAATACTCCTTGAAAATTCTGGATGAAGCATTGACTAAATTTCCCCTGGATGGTGTTTTTTTTAATATGATCGGGTACCAGACCAGGGATTATAGTAATACTTATCATGGGATCTGTCAATCAGATAATTGTAAAAACAGATTCTCGGACTGGTCTCGTGGCCTTGAATTGCCAGAAGTTGAGACCATGGAAGATCCTGTATACAGAAAATACCAGCAATTCAAGAGTAAAACTTCGAATGAGTTATTTTTCCGCATCCATGATCTGATAAAATCTTACGGTGATCATATAGCCATAAGTACTTACACTCATGCCGGGACTGATTTTTACCGGAAAGAATCCAATTCACATGCTGCATTGTACGATAATTTTGTGCCCTGGGAATACCGTTCTGCACATAACGTAAAAAGTACCCTTGGATCATGGAAGGATGAGCAGGTGAGCAATGCCATCGTTCATTTCTATGGGTATCCGGCCAGACATACAGCGGATGCGAGGTGGCTATCGCAGCAACGTTTATTTCAAAACATCATGTATGGAGCGGGTCCTGATTTCTATTGTATCGGACGGCTCGATAATCTGGAAGACCGATATGTACTGGATAATATGAAAGAGGTCTTTCAGTTTCATAAGAAAAACGAGGAATACCTGCACCATACCCAATCAGGGAATAAAGTGCTTTTACTCCATGATTATCATTCAGGAGGCGAATACAATGGGATTTTTGAGATACTTACAGAGAATCATATCCTTTTTGATGTGATGGAACACTGGTGTATGAACACTGAGGAAGTTCCCAGAAGGATAGACAGTTATGAAGTAGTGGTATTACCGGATATCAGCCGGCTTAGTGACGCACAATGCCAACTCATAGACGACTATGTTCAGCAAGGAGGCAAGCTGCTGCTAACGGGATTTACATCCACCAAGGATGAAGCGGGAAACCCATTAAATAAACTCAGGTTAAAATCTCTTGGTGCTAAACCGGATTATACTGCTTTTGAAAAAGAGCAGGGCACCTATTTCAGGATCTTTAAGGAAGATAAAAAAAGGTTGGGGAATCAATCCTTTCAGTACCTTGATCTTGTTTACGCGTGGGAGGAAGGAATGCTCTGCGAACTTAAAGAAGAGGCTACTGGATACCTCGGTTTTATCCCGCCGGCCATGATAGGCCCGCCCGAAAAGTGTTATTATACTGAGGTAACAGAGATCCCGGGATTGATCCATCAGGAATATGGCAGCGGTCAAACAGCATTTATTACATTCAGAATAGGTAGCGTTTATCACCATAAGCGTCATTATGGTCATGCAGCCTTAGTAATGTCAGCACTGAATTCATTACTTGATCATAAACCTGAATTATCACTTGATGCATCTCCCATGGTGGAGGTATCAAGACAAGTGGGAGGCAAGCAGAATTTTGAGTGGTATGGACTTTTAAACCATACTGGTCAATTAGGAAATGGTTTTTATGAACCGGTTCCCATAAGCAATGTCAGCTTGAATTTCAAACCTCAAAAACAAATCAAATCTATTACCAGCTTGAAGAATGACCAAAAGATTGATTTTTCTAAGAATGATAACCGGATTGAAGTAATCCTTCCCAAGCTTGGCGCCTATGATATTCTGCTGGTTGAATATGAGGATTAGATAAAATGCCCTAACTTTGCACCGAGTATTTTTTAGCCGATAGAAAGTGTAATTCAAATGAAAAAGTTTTTTAAAATCCTGCTGTACATTTTAGCAGGTATTATATTTCTGCTAGCTGTTACTTATCTTTTCTTTTTTATCAGATGGGAAAAAGCATCATCTGAAAATATGGCATTATTAGGACCAGAGGCCCCGCTTATAACGGTTGAAGGTCATACTTTCAGGGACCTGAATAAAAATCGTAAACTCGATATTTACGAAGATTCAAGACAACCGGTTGATTCCAGGGTGGAGGATCTTATAGCGCGGATGAATATAGAGGAAAAGGCAGGAATGCTTTTTTTCCACATGATGGTTATGGATGGAGATGGCTCACTCAGTGAAATCCCTACCTTTTCAAATCCGTTTTCCCTGGTTTTGGAAAGCCCCTCATCTCAGATCGCAAGGAAACTGATGAATCATTTTAACATTCTTGAAGCGCCCAGTGCGAAAGCCATGATCAAATGGAATAACGAATTGCAAAAAATGGCCGAAAGGACCCGTTTGGGAATACCAATTACTGTAGGATCTGACCCTAGGCATGGGAAGGGAATGAATATTGGGACAGCCATTTCCACACGTTTCTTTTCAAGATGGCCTTCTCCTTTAGGTTTAGCCGCAACCAGGGATTCTTCCCTGGTGCATGAATTTGCAGATATAGCACGGCAGGAATACCTGGCCGTTGGAATCAGGGTCGCTCTTCACCCCATGGCTGATCTGGCAACAGAGCCGCGATGGGCCCGGGTCAATGGTACCTTTGGAGAGGATGCCTGCCTGAGCGCTAAACTTACCGGCGCCTACGTGCTTGGATTCCAGGGAGACAGTCTTACCAATACCAGCGTGGCCTGTATGAGCAAGCATTTTTCCGGGGGAGGACCCCAGGAAGATGGCTGGGATGCGCATTTTGCTTCTGGCCCCGGTCAGGTTTATCCGGGAAACAATTTTGATTATCATTTAATTCCTTTTACTGAAGGTGCTTTTCCTGCTGGTACGGCAATGATAATGCCGTATTATGGTATTCCGAAAGGACAGACCAGCGAGGATGTGGGATTTGCCTTTAATAAGGATATCATTACCGGATTACTTCGTGATTCATTGGGTTTTAATGGCGTTGTTTGTACTGATTGGGCTATCGTAACTGATATGTTTATTAAAGAAGCAGCGGCATGGGGTGTTGAACATTTTTCAGAGAAAGAAAGGGTAAAGAAAATTTTCGATGCCGGTTGTGATATGATCGGAGGGGATTCACGAACTGATCTTGTGCTTGAATTGGTAAATGAAGGAAGACTGGCGGAATCAAGAATCGATGTATCAGTCAGAAGAATTTTAAAGGTTAAATTTATTCTTGGGATATTTGACAATCCCTATCTTGATGACAATCAAATGTCTGTTTTTGAGAACCAAACATTTAAGGTAAAAGGAAAGGAAGCACAACGAAAGTCGATGGTCTTATTGAAAAATGAAAGTGATTTCCTTCCATTGGATAAAGGCATAAAGGTTTATTCAGCAGGTATCGACAAAGAGATCCTAAGTGAATATGCCGAAGTCGTAAAAACTCCTGATGATGCTGATGTTATCATACAGAAGCTGGCCACACCCACATCACCACCGCCTGAAGGAGCCGGATTCCTGGAAAATATATTTCCCCAGGGAAGATTGGATTTTCCGGAGGATGAGCTGAGTGAAATACTGAATCTGATCAATAAGAAACCAACGGTAACTGTACTTACCATTGACCGGCCACCGGTTGTTCCTGAAATCGCTAAAGCCAGTAAAGCTTTGGTTGCGGAATTTGAGATTGAGGATGATATTATCTGTGAAATGATCTTCGGTGAATTCAATCCATCTGGAAAATTGCCCATTGAGATTCCTTCATCCATGCAGGCAGTTGAGAAGCAGTTTGAGGATATGCCTTATGACTCAGAAAATCCACTATATCCTTTTGGACATGGGTTAACATTTTAATATTCGCCGAAATTGATTTAAAGGAATTAATTTTTCTAAAGTACCTGAAAATTGTCAGGAATTACCTGAGTATATAAGATATAATTCCAGAGAATTTAAGTCTTAGGGATAGGGAATCGAACTGCCAAATTAATCCAGGATGCAGTCTCTATCATCAAATCTCAGCAATGGTTTCCGCATTTATTTCCTGACTATCAAACAATCCTTTTTTAAACTTCAATCCCAAACCTGGTTCATCCGGCGGTTGTATGCTGCCATTTACCACCTGAGGTACGTTCTCGAAGAAATACGGATATCTTTCTTTCCAGTTTGGATATACACTTTCTACAAAGAAAAGATTTGTAATGGCAGCAGCAAGATGGGCTGAAGCATACCACAATATCGGTCCGCCAGCAGTATGCATCATAGTAGGCAAATAGTATGTATTTGCCATATCGGAGATTTTTTTACCCTCAGAAATGCCGCCACACCAGGTTAGGTCATACATGGTAATACCTCCTATTCCGGCTTCAAAAAATTCCCTGAACCCAAATCTTGTAGCAAGTCGTTCACTAATCACCATAGGAATTGAGGTTTCCTTAGCTAAAGACACGTATGATTTTATATTGTCCTGCAGGAGCATATCTTCAAGAAACAGAATGTTATATGGTTCCAGGGATTTAGCAATCCTGACTGCACTGGGCAGGTTCCAGTAACTATGAAATTCGCATCCTATTTCCAGATCATTGCCAACTGTATCCCGAATGGTTCGAACCATGTCCAGACAGGATTCAATTTCGTTTTTAGAAATATATTCGCCGTTGTTTCTGGTGGCTACACGATCAAAAGGACAAAACTTTATGGTTGTTATGCCTTGGTCGACCAGGAATCTGGCAATCTTATCAAGGTCCTTTTCGATGGTCCATCCATTTATGGCACGACCATTTGTATAGGTATTGTATACTCTGATATGTTTGCTACTTGATCCTCCCAATAATTTGTATAATGGCATGCTGCTGACCTGGCCAAGGATATCCCATTGGGCAATATTCAATGCAGATAATGCTCTTATTTCAGCCCCTCCCTGGATATTAAAGGCATTCTGCTTATATATTCTGTCCCATACCTGTTCGATCTCAAGCGGATTGGCTCCGAGAAGCTTTCCTGCCCAACTATGCCATTCCAGATCTTTAAATACCGATTCACTGGCTTCATTAAAAGGATAAGTCTCGCCGGTTCCGATAATACCTTCATTTGTGTGCAACCGGAGCCACATCCATTGTATGCCCATACCATTGATCTTGATCTTTTTACTGAAACGCACCGTCTCGATTTTTGTGATTTTCAGGTTTGATGATTTGAGGAAAGCATTGCTGGGAATAGATGGAAGCATTCCTGCTCCAAGTAATCCTATACCGCTTATCGCGGATTTATACAAGAATGATCGTCTATTCATACAATTTAATTTTCATCCCATTCCAAGGTGGTGATTTAAACTTTTTCACTTTGGAATAAAAAACTGAACATAAACTATCTGCAAAATATTTATTTTAATGGATTTTCAAACCATACCATGCTGAAATTTGATTGAGTTAGTTCATCCTTTAATGAATTCCTTTGGTAATGTTCTTCTACGTTTCCAACTATATCCAGGTCCCCATCCTGATTAACATCCCTTACCAGAATATGATCCCATTTTTTACCAACCCCTTCTTTATTTAGTTTTTCATAGATCATTAATTTTAAGAAATAACCTGGAGGGAGGAAAATATAAATAATTATTTATCTTTATTTATCTTTATGAAAAATTGATTGAATATTTTTGAAGTCTGGTCGGAAAAATATTTTTTAAAAAGTTTTTCTCTATTTATTTAAGATTCACAAAAATTTGAAATTCACTAAACACATCTCACTATGAAAAGGTTATGGTCAATAGCATGCCAGCTGAGTATAATACTGATATTTTCTTCTTCCATGCAACTGATGTCTTATCAGAATGCTTCATGGACTGAGGAAGAAAATCCACCATGGCAGGATCAGAAGGTATGGCAGATCAATAAAGAGGAGCCCCATGCCCATTTTATTCCATTCACTTCCAAGGAATCCATCAATAATAATAAGTTTTCTTCAGATTTGATACAGTCGCTAAATGGCATCTGGAAATTTAATCTGGTGACAAAACCTGATGATAGACCGTATTATTTTTATAAAGATGATTTTGATATCAGTAAATGGGAAGATATTAAGGTGCCATCAAACTGGGAAGTGCTGGGTTATGATTATCCGATTTATACCAATGTCAAATATCCCCATGACAGGACGCCTCCTGTCATACAGGACCATTATAATCCTGTAGGTTCATTCAAACGTACTTTTACATTGCCGGAAACATGGGATGATAAAAAAATCATTTTACATTTTGGTGCAGTCAGTTCAGCTATGAATGTATGGGTGAATGAGCAGAAAGTAGGGTACAGTGAGGATAGTAAGACACCTGCTGAATTCGATATTACCAAATATCTAAAAGATGGGGAAAATTCTTTGGCTGTTGAAATCTTCCGATGGAGCGATGCAAGTTACCTAGAAGATCAGGATTTCTGGAGATTGAGTGGGATGACCAGGGAGGTTTATTTGGTCGCTAAAAACAGTCAGCATGTCAGGGATTTCAGGGTTTATTCTGAACTGACCAATAACTATACTGATGGTGATTTCAAGGTTGAGATTGAGATTGTAAATGAAAAAGATGAATCTGTACCTTCCATCATTGATGCCAAATTGAACTTTGAAGGACAAGAAGTAGCTGGATTTGAAAAGGAAATGGAACTGATACCAGGGAAAAACATGGTTGACTTCTCACAAGTAATATCTGCTGCAAAGCCCTGGACAGCCGAGACGCCAGATCTGTATGAGTTGATCATTGAACTTTCAGACCAGGAAGGCAATACACTTGAAGCTTTCAGGCAGGATGTAGGCTTCAGGACGGTTGAAATCAAGGATGGACAGTTACATGTCAATGGACAATACATCTACTTAAAAGGTGTAAACCTTCATGAACATCATGATGTTAACGGGCATGTTGTTGATCAAGCCACTATGTTGAAAGACATTGAAGTGATGAAGGCTAATAATATCAATGCAGTTAGGACATCACATTACCCACAGCCTGAGCGATGGTATGAGCTGTGCAATAAATACGGTTTGTACCTGATCGATGAAGCGAATATTGAGTCACATGGTATGGGTTACGGAAATGAATCCCTGGCAAAAGATACCACCTGGATGGGGGCCCACCTGTATCGTACAAAAAATATGTTTGAACGAGACAAGAACCAGCCATCCATTATAATCTGGTCTCTTGGGAATGAAGCAGGAAACGGGCCGAACTTTTATGCTACCTATGATTACCTGAAAGAAATAGATAAAACCCGGCCTGTTCAATATGAAAGGTCAGACCTGGAGTACAATACGGATATTTTCTGCCCGATGTACATGCGGATAGAGGGTATGGTAAAATATGCTGAATCAGATCCTGATCGGCCCCTGATCCAATGTGAATATGCCCATGCCATGGGGAATAGTATTGGCAATTTACAGGATTACTGGGATGTTATTGAGAAATATGATGCCCTACAGGGTGGATTTATATGGGACTGGGTTGATCAGGGTTTATTAACTACGAACGAAGAAGGAGAGGAATTCTGGGCTTATGGCGGTGACTTTGGCCCTGATGATGTGCCCTCGGATGGTAATTTCTGTAATAATGGTCTGGTAAATCCAGACAGGGTCGCTAAGCCACAATTGCTGGAGGTTAAAAAGGTATACCAGAACATTGGGTTTGAAAACGTGGATCTTGGAAAAGGAGATCTGGGCATTTTCAATAAATTTGGATTCACAAATCTGAACGGATTTAAATTTGTTTGGGAAATACTGGAAGATGGTGAAACCATACTGGATGGTAATTTTTATCAGGTCAATCTCAAGCCTGGAGAAAAGAAGGAAATTCCCTTGCCGCTTGACTTCCAGAAAAAGGTTAATTCTGAATATTTCTTAAATATTTATGCCTTAACAACTGTAGAGCGTAACCTGGTGCCTGCTGATCATATTGTAGCTTTTGAACAATTTGAGCTGAACAATCGGCAACAGGAGACAATGGCCGTTGAAGCTCCGAAAACAAGTCTTAAAGTGGATAAGTCAGGTGAGAATATATTAATCAAAGGGGATGGATTTTCTGCTTCATTCAGTAAAAGCCAGGGGAGTCTGGACCAATATACAGTGGAGGAAAATGATCTTTTATTGGAGGGATTTGTTCCGGATTTCTGGCGGGCTCCTATTGACAATGACTTTGGCAACGGATTACATAAACGATCCAGGATCTGGCGTAAGGCTGGTGAAAGGAAAAGTGATGTAAATGTTAGTGTTAAAAAGCAAAAGACTCATATAGATGTGATCTGTGAAATGACATTAAATGATCAGGAAAATAATCCCATTGCAAGTTACTCTACCATTTATTCAGTATATGATAATTCGGATATCATCGTAACGAATCGTTTTGAGAAAACGGATGAAAAGCTTCCTGAAATAGTCAGGATGGGAATGAATCTTCAAATGCCTAGAAATTATGATCAGATAAGCTGGTATGGGCGTGGTCCACAGGAATCTTACTGGGATCGTAAGACAAGTGCCTTTGTAGGTAAATATTCAGGATCAGTAGAAGATCAGTACTGGGCTTATCTCAGGCCTCAGGAAAATGGAAACAAAACTGATGTCCGGTGGGCATCTCTAACCAATTCCGATGGCGACGGACTGTTGTTTATCGGACAGGATCTGCTCTCGGTCAATGCTCAGCATCTTATCATGGAAGACCTGGAGTCACCGGAAAGGACGGATGGCCGTCATATTGAAGGATCAAAACCTGTGAACCGGCATACTGATGACGTGAAATTCAGAGATCTTACCTCAGTAAACATTGATTACAAACAAATGGGTGTTGGAGGTGATGACAGCTGGGGAGCACGTACCCATCCCGAATACAGGTTAGCGGAAAATGCTTATAGCTATTCATTTCTGATCTGTCCGATATCTAAAGAAGAAGATGTCACTGAAAAGGTAAAATCCAAGAGATCATCAAGCAGCATGGCCCTGGATCTCAAGTTATAAGTGACAGGATATTTTTTTATGGATTTAACCATACATTAATATAAATTCATAGTGAAGGCAAATACATTCCGTATTTTATTCGCTTGAGCAATTGGACAGAAATGGTAGCCCCTAACATTCAATCAAATAATTTTGATTGCCTGTGGTGGACAAACTATTTTGCAGGCGGCACATCCCACACATTTACTGTCATCAAGAACAGGTAAAGCAATTATGCTTTCTTCAGTTCTCCTAATTTCTATGGCATGATAGGCACAGTGGAATCTACATAGATCGCAGTCACGCTGGTCCTGCAACCAGCACCTGTCCAGATCAATATGAACAATTGCCATATAGAGGTCCTTCTTAGCTGACTTACTAAATGTAGTGATTGCCCCGCTTGGACAAACATCACCACATAGCGTACATTCCGGCAGACAATAAGACTCGGAGAAATCAATTACAGGTGTTAACAGACTTCCAATCTTTTCAGTATCCCCTGACTGTCTGATGATTTGGGTTGGACAGGCGCTGGAGCAATTGCCACAGCGCGCACAAACCAGATTCATATCAGGATCCGGAAGTGCGCCTGGTGGCCGGATATCTTTGCGGAGTGAAAAAACAGAAAGCTTTGGTAAGTACACTCCTGCCACAAATCCTGTTATTCCTGCAATAAAAAAACGTCTGTCAGCGGAAATAGGCTTTTTTATTGCACCGGACTTTCGGAAAGCCTTTCCCAAATCAAATGCAAGTATTTGCATTCCTCCGAGAGGGCATAAACTCCGGCACCAGATATTGGGAGATAGAATGTTTAACACTATGATTCCACCCAGTGGTATCATTTTTAAAAAGGCCGGAAATTGAAATCCAGTTCGAATTCCCTCAAAGGCCATATGAAAAATATTAAAAGGATCCAATATAACCAGAACCGGAGCCATCAATATAGCCAGAACTATTGAAGTGATTGCCAGGTATTTATTCAACTTCAACTTAATGGTATCCTTATTCTTTTGAACTTTGGAAGCCCAATCACAGACTACTCCTAGGGGACAGATGTATCTGCATATCCAGCGTTTTCTGAAAAACGTAAATGTTAGTGCCAGGAACCCCAATAGGTTAAATAAAATCAAACTTTTCAGGGTAAAGAGGGAGATTAAAAGCATATACGGACTAATCCATAGAGTTAATCCTGTATATTTTGAAAGCGGCAAAGGCAATGCGAACAGGATAGCAAGAACAAAAAAAAGATATCTGAAATATTTTGCTTTAAGGTTCATCCAAAATACACATTTTGCGTCTTCAATATGTGTTGTATTTCCTTAATATCTATTTGCTTGGTAGAATTTCCAGTCTTCGCTGCCAGGGCAGCAGCTACACCAGCTCCATGACCCGTGATCAGGCAGGTACCAATAATTCGTGCATCCTGAAACAATTCTTGCTCGAAGCTGAAACAGCGGCCTGCAACCAGGAGGTTTTGAGTTTTGCGTGGCACCAATGCACGATAGGGGATCTGCCAGATCGGGCGTTCTTCCCATTCTATTCTTTGGCCTTCATACAATAGACTTATCCAACCCCCGCTAACACCAATAACATCCTCAAAGTTTTTATATATCATTGAATCTTCAAGTGTCAATTGATATTCCCCTTTTAATATCCTCGACATTCTGACACCTTGTTGGGCTGCAGTGTCAAGAAGAAAGATATCCTCATAACCAGGACTGGAACGAATTTTCTGTACATTATCCCATATCTCAATGCGATGTTCTTGCTGTAATTCTGAAAGACGTTTAAAATCGAGGGCATCTTCATACTCTCCTCCTGTCATATTCACCCAATTTACCGATGGAATGGGTGTCTCACCCCCGATATTTATTTTTTTATACCCAGAGCTGGATTGATCGACACGATCGACATTTCCCAATCTGTGTACAAGACCAATCTCAAATTGCATCACATCATAATCTTCTCCAGCCAGGTGAAATATATCCCCATCGCCGGTACAGTCAATAACAACTTTTGGTTCGATCGCTACCCGCCCGGATTTAGTTTCCAGGATAACTGCCTTGATTGTATTATCAGAAGTAATAACATTGGCGGCCCAGCAATGATAATACATGGTAATTCCTGCCTCCTTAACCATCATCTCAAGCACATATTTGGCAGCCTCAGGATCCACTACCGGATTCACTTCATTAACTGCCATTCCCAAATTCTTCAATCGTTCGGCGATTTCATCCCCAATTCCATAAATCGCTTTTATTTGTTCATTCTTTTTACTTAGTCCATGTGTGGAAAGCAGGGGGAGTACCAGACCTCCTGTCCACAATCCTCCAAGATGGTTGTATCTCTCAACCAGAATAGTTCTGGCACCTGTCCGGCTTGCGGCAATAGCGGCAGCCACACCACCCGGGCCTCCTCCCACTACTAGTACATCTGTTTTATCAACCACGGGTATTTCCCGTTCTGGCTCAACTATAGATCCCGAATTAGTTTTTCCAGCCAAATCTCCATTATCGAGCGTTTCTTTTTTGTCGATTGATTGTCTGCATCCTGAACTCAATAATACAGCACCAGCGGAGAAGGAAAGTCGGTTTAAAAAATTTCGTCTTTTCATGATTTTATTGTAACCTTTAAAAGCAACCTAATTTATGAAAAATAGTGGGTTAAAGGAATTATTATTAATTTGTATTAGAATTCAATAACCATATTTATAATAATGAAATCTTATTTATCACGCCGGACATTTTTATTTAATAGCTTAAAGGGAATTGCTGGTACTTATATCGGAATTTCACTTTCAGATGCTTCCCGGGCTTCTGCTATTTCCCGGTTTTTTACAAATCCCGGTTCTCTAAATTCTGAAGGATTATTCTTTAAAATTTCATTAGCCCAATGGTCCTTGCACAGGAGCTTTAATGATAACAGGCTGGAGGCTGAAGAATTTCCTGCTATCGCCAGGGAACAGTTTAATATCGATGCGGTTGAATATGTGAATAGCTTATACGCGAAATATGCCACCAATTCAAAATTCTGGACTGAGCTGAAACAACGTGCCATGGATCATGGAGTCCGAAGCCTATTAATCATGGTGGATGATGAAGGTGATCTTGGAAATCCCAATGACAAACAGCGTAAAAAGGCAGTAGAAAATCACTATAAATGGGTTGATAATGCCAAAATATTAGGCTGTCATTCCATACGGATTAATGGTTTTGGTGATGGGAACAAAGAGGAAGTTGGTAATGCCCTGGTTGATGGAATGGGTTCATTGGGAGAATATGCTGCTAAAATGGATATAAATGTTGTGATTGAAAACCACGGATTGTATTCATCCGATGGGAAATGGGTAGCTCAAGTGATTACAAAAATTGGGAAGGATAACTGTGGCACGCTGCCTGATTTTGGAAACTTTTGTACGGCCAGGAAATGGGGGAGTACCCAGGACGGAACTTGTCCAGCAGTATATGACCGATATCTCGGGGTCAAGGAAATGCTACCGTTTGCCAAGGGAGTAAGTGCTAAATCATACCTTTTCGATGATAATGGACAGGAAACGACCATTGATTATGGAAAGATGCTATCTATTGTTAAGGAATCCGGATTTACTGGTTATATAGGAAT
>JAHEGY010000120.1 GCA_024644875.1 Cyclobacteriaceae bacterium | reverse complement strand
ATCCATACTTGACGTAAGTATAAACCGGTCATCTTTACTGAATTGTAAATCAGTAATCATTGCTGTATGCCCAGACAATAACTCGATGGCTGCACCTTCCTCAACATCCCAAAATACTATGTTGCCGTTTTCAACACCTATTGCCAGTAGATCTCCTTTATGATTAAAAGTTAATTTATTAACTGGGCTAAATGTTAAATCAGAAATTTCTAAATATGAATTTTCATCCCGTTCATTCAGTGAGGAAATTAGATCTTCAAGAATATAGGTAAAGACTTCCCCACTATTCAAGCCTGCTGCCAGCAATTTTCCGTCAGGATGTATGGCAATTGAATTAACAACAGATTCTGTGCTAAAAAGCAATTTGTTATTGTTGTTCTCTAAGTCCCAATACTTAGTATTTTTATCATCCCCACTACTCACTAATCCCTTGTTATCCCCAATGAATTGCAGTGTCCATATACTCCCTTGATGTGCTTCAATCTCACGTTTTTTTTCTTTGCTCTTTAAGTCATATAAATGAATGACCCCATAAGCAGAACCTACAACCATAGATTCACCTTTTTTACTGATAGCCATACAATGCAATAATTGTCCAGTATGAGTAAATGAAGACGACGTTAATTTATTTCCTGCCAAACTCAATGACATTATACTTCCATCACTATTTGCGGTGTAAATTATATTTTCATAAGCTAATATATCTCTTGCCTGTAGGATCTGATTATCAACAGATAGATAACCATATGGTATCAAATTTGATTTAGCTTTGTAAAGACCACTGTATATATCGGCCTGGTAAGGATAACCATTATTTTCTTTGTTGAAATAATACCCTTGTAATGCTAGTAAAGCTTTTTGTTGCGGATCCTGTATTTGTAAAGATTTTGCCCCAAGGGATTGTGCAAGTGATAACAATCGAAGTTTTTCTGCCTTTTGACGCTCTAAATCTGCTATTGCTTTTTGTCTTAAAAGCTCCTCCGAGTTGATTCTGACAGCTTCAAAAGCTTTTTCCGCCTTTGCTTTTTCTTCCATAGCAATTTCTCTTTGTTGATCCGCTTCCTTTTGTGCTATAATGGCCTGATTTCTTTGCATTTCAGCATTCACTCTCTGTTCTTTAGCTATTATAGCAAGATTTTGTGCCTGGTTAGCATTTTTTTCGGCGATCATTCGTTGCTCGTCTGCTATCTGGGTTTGATTAATTGCCTCTTCGGATTCCTCTTGGGCTACTTCAGCCAGTCGTTTTACCTTAGTGGTTTGTTTCATCGAAAAGATCAGGAGGCCGAGGGAAGATAAAAGCAAAACCAATATAACTGAAACAATGAAATACAGCTGTTTTCGACTTCGTTTCTTCCTTCTAACTATTTTCTTACTTTCGACAAGAAATCCCTGGACCTCTTCTTTTAGATTCAGGCGATCTTCATATGGCAAAATATAAGCAAGGTCACTTTCATTCAAGTAAAACTCTCTTTTTAAATACTCTTCATAAGCATAATCAATAAACTTCCTGATTTCGATCAATTCCTTTTCATATTGGGTAATCTTAAGATAAATCCTCTCCGCTAGACTATCATGCCTCAACTCATACCTGCCTACTTCATCTTTATCTTTCAGGATCCTTCTTTTAACCAGTTCCTGAATGATCAATTCTGTCTCATTCAGAGGAATATCTGCGCCAATTGTATTGGCAAAATCATTCGCTTCATTAACTGAGATCTGTCTTTTAGTTCCTTCGGCAGTAACAAATGCTTTTAAAATTGTTAAGGCTTTATCACTATCAGATATCTCTTCAATTTGTTCTTCAAGAAACTCAGATAAGACATCGCCGATTTTGCCAGTACGTTCTAAAATATCATTAGTAAAAACTATTGATTCCTGGTTATTATCATGAGTTGCTATCTTGAAAATACGATCGAGGAATACCTGGAGATAAGTCAGTTCAATTTCAGCTTTTTCAGGACTAAGTTTATGCAGTAAATTTTCAGAAAAATCAGCATCCAAATTAATGTTATACGCTTTACAAGGACCTTCAATACACTGCAAAGCATTTGTTCGTGTCATTCTTTCAATCCGGATGCGGTTATTAAAGAAATCCGGAATTGTGTCTTCAAACTCGGAAAGAAATTCCAGGTATTCGCCCCTTATAACAAATATGAATTTTACCGGGAGGTCGGCATCTAATAATTCTTTGATAATCTCAATAAATTGCATCCACTCCTTACGATCACCAAATATGAATAATTCTTCGAACTGGTCGAATATGAAATAAATCGGTTTGAAATAATCCAGATAAATAGATTGTATTAAACGAATTGTATACGTTTTAAAATCTTCTTTATCCTTCTTAATAACTTTAGTTAGGGTAAGTCCGTCAAGATGCTTTATTACAGAGTCATTGATATTCAATCCTCTTCTGACATTTACCGGTAACCAGTCCGGATCCTGAAATTTGTTTGCCAGGCCACAATGGATCAGACTGGATTTTCCGGTTCCGGAAGCGCCAAAAATCAACAGCAGTTCACTCTGAAAGATTTTGGTGTATACTTCTTCGATTTCGTTATCCCTTCCAAAAAAAATCTCAAAATCTTCCTTGGTATAACTATCTAAAAATTTAAAGGGGCTTTTCGCCTGCATTAAAAATTTAAGTAATGGGTTCAGTGGTAATTATTTCGATGAGTTCTTTAAATTCCTCAACCAGATTTGAATAATTACTTAAGGAACTTAAATCACATTTTTCAGTTACTTCAGTACCGAGATAGAATATTTTATTCTCTCGGTATTTTGTATACATAAAAATATCCTTCTTAAGGTTGAATTTATCCTTTGAATCAATAATCTCCGGTCTTGTATCAATAATCAACGGTGATAAATTAAGAAAATCTTTAGGTTGCTTGATACTTTTCATAAGAAGTATGGCATTACTATCAGAAAAGGTATTAAAAGTCTCCTCCTGTGAACGGAAATCCGAATCTGAACTATTTAAAATGTCTATCCAATGATCAAAAAGTGGATCTTTTCTCTTAAGCTTTCTAACTTTAATTTCTCTAATAGTAACCAGTTTATATTTAATCAGAAAGGATATACTTTTTAGAATGAAGGATAATCTTTCAAGATATTCAACACAACGTTTTTCTACATCCTCTTTTGCTAAGTTGATCTGATAATGTCCAATTTCATTCCTTTCAGGAACCCAGAAATCAAGCGCATTATAAAATTTATTATTCAATATGCCCTTCATTTCATGCATAAATGTCTCATTATTGTTATTTTCTAATGCTTTTCCAACTAATCGTATTGTCCAAGCGTAATTCCCCAGGCTAAGTATTAAAAATCGTTGTTTAAATTGCTTCAGATCAGCCAAATTTGGGGAGATTTTTTCATCCCGGATCTTTTCATATAATTCGATGACCATAATAAAAGCAAGAAATTGCATGGTCCTTTCAATCGTCTTAAATAATTGGTCAAGTCGACCACGTTCAAGTGAACGCATGGATCCGGAAAAGAGCCTCCTAAGTTCAACGCCAATGGGCCAAGGGAAGTTCTTAATTATTTGATCGGCAAGTATTCGAATATCAATAGCGTCTTCCTCTTCATCTATCACCAAATATTTTGCTAATGATGGTTTATACTTCACCATTTCATCAAATACCTCTCTGATTAATGTTTCATTAATCTGAGCCATAATAATTAAAATTTGGCATTTATAATTTAGGGAAAGATATTGAAAATTGCAAACTGCATTACTTATGCATGAAATTTTTATGAATTGATAAGGCCTGGCGTATTTGAATTATTCCAAATGCAATTCCAAGTATTAGAGAGATTCAAATTTAAAGTGTACTACAAAAATTGAAAGAATCAAGAGTCCTTGGATAAAGTAATACATTTGAATTTATATATTATAAAGGGCAAAAAAATACTTAGACTTAAAGTAGATATTTTTAAGCAGACTTTATCGAAACAGTAGCTGGACTTAGCCAATAGCAAAACATCTTTGATTTAATGTAAGTATATCTTAATTTTATTCGAAACGGAGTCCGGAATATACTGACGACAAATAAAATGAAAATTTTAAACCACTATTTATTTCTCATATCCTTTGGATTGATCATATCTTTCCTGCCTTCATGTGCTGTAAATCCGGTGACCGGCAAAAAACAATTAATGTTAATGAGCGAAGAGCAGGAAATCGCCTTGGGGGCCAATTATGATCCAAGTGTTATTGCCACCTTTGGATTATATGAAGATGAAGAACTTCAAAACTTTATAACAGAAAAGGGAAGTGAAATGGCAAAGATTTCGCATCGACCTAACCTGGAATATCACTTCAGAATTCTAGACTCACCTGTTGTAAATGCATTTGCAGTGCCAGGTGGATATATATATTTTACCAGGGGAATACTTGCCCAGTTCAATAGCGAAGCAGAATTTATCGGTGTACTGGGACACGAGCTTGGTCATGTGACCGCCAGGCATTCAGCAAGTCAACAAAGCAAACAGCAGTTAAGTCAATTGGCGTTAATTGGTGGCCTGGCTATATCACCCGAATTCAGGTATTTTGCGGATTATGCTATGCAGGGAATGCAATTGCTGTTCCTTAAATTCAGTCGTGATAACGAAACTGAATCAGATCGTCTTGGAGTGGAATATTCATCGAAAATCAAATATGATGCAAGCAAAATGGCCGATTTCTTTCTTGTACTCAAGGAAATGCAGTTAAATAGTGAACAAGGTGGTGTTCCTACATTTTTATCAACCCATCCTGATCCAGGTGACAGATATAATTCTGTTCATAATGAAGCAAAACAATGGCAGGATAGCTTGAGGTACAATGACTGGCGGGTAAAAAGGGAAACATATCTTAAAAGGATAGACGGCATAGTATATGGGGATGATCCACGACAGGGATATGTGGAATCCAATTCCTTTTACCATCCACAACTAAAATTTAAATTCCCCTATCCAAAGGAATGGAAATTAATTAACACCCCTTTGCAGGTTCAGATTGCACCAGAAGATGGGAAGGCTATTATTATACTTAGTCTTTCTGAAAAGAATAATCTTGATCAAGCCGTCGATGCAAATATAGAGGCATTAAATTTAACGGTTTATGAGCGTAAATCACTGAATGTTAATGGTCTTCCTGCAATATCAATAAACTCTAAACAAATCCCGGAGGGGACACAATCAAATGCCCAGGATACCATCAGATTGCAATCTTATTTTATACAACACGACCAAAAAATATATGTATTTCATGGAATAACGTTTGATTCCATGTTCGATAAATATCGTGATGCTTTTACAAGCACAATGGCCAGTTTCAATCGTTTAACAGATCCCGATAAGCTAAACAAACAACCTCAAAGGATAAGAATCAAGCAAGTTCAGCAATCAGGTTCTGTAAAGGATGTACTAGGGTATTATGGTATCCCTGAGGCTCAAAAAAAGAATATTTCACTTTTGAACAATATGGATCTGACCGATAAACTGGAAAGGGGTGACCTCATTAAAATTATTTCAAATTAAGAATCGGCTGATTCTGCACCAGGATTGGCCTGCTTCAGTATTCAGACTAAACTGGTTTGTCATCAAGATTTATTCAATTCGGTTTGAGACTATTACCGAATGACCGATAACAAATAAAACAAGTCTTTGGAATATCCGGCAAGCTTGCCCAAGCTATAAATTATTGATTGGTACAAATCAACGGTATTGATTAGGAATACATAGAACCTCGTTCGACAATCTCCTACGAAACTTTTTTAATAATAGTGATTTATTCATATATTGAAAGAATTTTCTCCACCTAAATCAGAAAATAATTTATTACCAAACAACTTAAACTGATACAATCATGTCGAAAAAACAACGAAAATTATTGAACAATCTCGAAAAGGTATTTCAAAATTGCCAGGATCGGGCCGCCACATATGATAAGGAGAACAGGTTCTTCCAGGAAGATTTTGATGAACTCAAGGAGGCCGGATATCTCCTGATGTCTGTTCCGGAAGAATTTGGGGGATATGGTCTGGATCTTGCTGAATGTGCTGAAATCACGCGTAAATTGGCCTATCATGCTGCTCCGACGGCACTGGCACTTAATATGCACGTTTATTGGGCTGGGCTTGTCTCCGACCTTTGGCGTCAGGGCGACAAATCTCTTGAATGGGTATTAAAGGAAGCTGGAGAAGGGAAAGTATTTGCCGCAGGGCATTCTGAATCGGGAAATGATCACCCGGTATTATACTCGACTACAGAAGCCAAAAAAGTAGATGGTGGATATTCGTTTACCGGGCATAAAATGTTCGGAAGTCTTACGCCTGTATGGGATTTTATGGGAATTCACGCTCAGGATAATAGTGATCCGAATAATCCAAAAGTTATCCATGCTTTCATGCCAAAAGATTCAAAAGGATATGAAATTAAGAAAGTCTGGGATAATGTCTTAGGAATGCGTGCGACAAGAAGTGATGACACTATACTAAATGAAGTGTTTATTCCGGACCAATACATTGCACGAAGTCTTCCTATAGGTTTTGCGGGTATTGATCCATTTGTATTGGGCATTTTTGCCTGGGCCCTCATAGGCTTTGGGAATGTGTATTACGGGCAGGCCCAACGTGTCTTTGAGATGACGTTGGCCAAAGTCCAGTCAAAGAAATCCATCGCATTAGACAGGCCTTCAATGGCTTACCATTCAGGAATACAACATGATATCAGTGAAATGGTATTTGAACTGGAAGGAATCGGGCCACACCTTGACACAATAGCCAGGGAATGGTCTGAAGGTAAAGATTATGGTCCTGCCTGGGGTGTGAAAATAGTCGCCTCGAAATGTCATGCTGTTGAGAGTGCTTGGAGGGTGGTAGATAAGGCCCTGGACATTGTAGGGGGATACGGTATTTTCCCGGTTTCAGGATTTGAGCGAATGTTCAGGGACGCTCGACTTGGTAGATTACACCCGGCAAATTCCTACCTAACCAGGGAAATTTTAGCTAAAGGTATGCTTGGTCTCGATCTGGATGCACAGCCAAGGTAAAATAACAATCCTCAGACTTAAAAACTATACCCTATCCCGATATTCCATTGAAAATCGGGATAGGGATCAATATTACTTGTAATGGGTTGGATAAACTGACCGAAAGCAAAAAAAGAAGGTTTGCTCAATAAAAAGGATACTTTTGGTGAAATAAAGAATCCGTCATTATTATCAGTATAATCTATATAAAAGGTCTGAATATTAATATCCATATTAACATTTTTACAGATCCTTATATCAGTTTTTTCAGCCACAAAATTGAAAAAATACCCGGAAATGGTCCCCTCTTCCAGTCCTTTGTCATACCATACCATTAATCCGAGTGAACTTGTTTCGGATAACCTGTATAACCCGGCCAATTCAAAGGCTAACCATCTTTGGCCCTGCCAGACTTCTGCATCCGGGGTTTCGTATTCACTGAAGAACATACTTATGTCCAATCCAACTCTTAATTCAAATTTGGGTTTTACAATCATTTTATATCTAAACCAGTTATCAATGATCCAGGGTTTGAAATTCAGGCCATAGGACAATTGCGGATTATAACTGAATCTGTTTTTGGTAAGGATAATATTTGCCATAACAGTAGGTTTCCCAAGCGCAAAAGCTGGTATGGGTGCTATCCCGTTTGAATTCAATGATACATCACCTGATACTTCAAGAGGATGTTTTGTGCTGTCTGATTTAGCCCTGGTCGTATCGGCTTTTTCTTTTGAGATGGCTACATTAACCATTAATATTAGAATTAAAAAAAATAACTTTCTCATTTTTGTATACTTAAAAATTTTACTCTTTTTAGAGATAACCAGAAAATCCTGAACTATACTAATTCATTAAAAATTGAAGAATGCTTAAATTCTAAAAAGCTACAATCCAGTGGAATATTTGAACATAATTCTGAAAAAATCTCAACGTATATAATTAAAAACGAACAACTATTTTATATAAAACTTTACGAAAACACATATCCGGAATTGTTCTGAATAAGAGCTATTCAATTACCCGTTTTATAAGTACTAATAATCAATTCAACATTTTTTCGGATCACATCTGCAATAGAACGTGTACCATTCAAACCCGGAAAATTCATAAGAAAGACAATTTTGGCATTATCTTTTGATTCGGCAAGAGGTCTGCCGGATGGATTGTGGGCATTATCAATGACCATTTCAAAATCATGTTTCATCAATTCCTGTATATCAAAAGCTTCCAATTGCCTGGGCCCGAATATCGCCGAAATATTGAGATTGAGTTCCTCAGACAATGGTCTAAGGAAAAATTGAACTACCATGGGCACCTGCGATATTCCTTCTTTTTCAATTCTATTTCTGGATTCGATAATAATTCCCTCAATTTCCATGAGATTATCTTGGGCAATTCCAACTGTACCTGTTCTATCAGCAATTGATTGTACGGAACTTCGAATATGCTCCAAATTGTAATCAGTTTTTATCTGAAGAATTAAATTCGGATCAATCTTCAACCCCGTCCTAATCTTTTCCATCATGGTCTCATATCCGCCACATATGATCAGATCAGCGTCTTTAAGTTTTAAAATATCATCGATCTGTAATTCATATTCAGAAGGATGTTGCATATCAGATGGGGCTATCATCTCATATTCTGTAATTCCTGCTAATTCTACATAAGCTGCAGTCCAGGAGCTGGTAACTACTATATTTAGTTTTTCCTGCCCGATACAAATCACTGGTATCAGGGAAAAGAAGGTCAAAATAATCTTTGTTATATATATCATTTTCTCATTTTTGACATAATATAGAAAAACAGGAATACAAGTGTCGCCAGCAGAGCAATTGCAGAACTGGTAGGTATTTTTAGCCAGAGGGCTATGAAGAACCCAAGAAAGGAGAATATCCCGCCCCACAAACAAGATAATAAAATTACTTTCCCATGACTTTTTGATTGAAGAATAGCAATAAGCGCTGGAAGTATAATTATTGCATCAAGCAAAAGGGCTCCGATCAACCTCATAGCAAGAGCAACAGTAAATGCAGTTAATAAGATCACTGTATAATATATAGCCGATTCATTTACACCTGAGGTAAAGGCGATCGAAGGATCAAAAAAGAAAGCTTTAAGCTGTCGTCTTTTAATAATTTGTAAAAGTAATATTATACATGCCAGGATAATCCCGCCCCATAATTCAACATTTGTTAAAGTATATAAACTTCCCCATAGCAATCCCATGGCATCTTTCGAAGGGACATCATATACATATATAAACACGAATGCCAAACCAATACTTGCAACCATGATAAATGTACTGATAAAACCGGTATCAGTTCCAAGGGATCGGGCACTGTGGGACATGAACCACACCAGAATTAAATTTACTCCAATGGTTGTCCAGAAAGCATTAAGGTGAAAGGACAAGGCTATGGCCCCACCAAGAATTGCGCCATGCATTAACATAAACCTTAAGGGCAGCAGATTCATCCTGAGCAAATAAACACCCGTGATCGGAAATGTTACACCCGCAATCATAAGGATTAAAAATCCGCGTAAAACCGGAGGATATGTAAGCACTTCTAGCAAAGCTTTCCTCCTTTTAATTCTTTAACTTCCCATTTAAAATTATCAATCCAGTTATCGTCATGAGAAACAAGAATAATAGTAGGTGCCTCATTCTCCCATAATTCTAAAAGCAATTCATAAAGATCTTCCCTCGATTTGGGATCGAGGAATGTGGTTGGTTCATCAAATAATAATACGCGTGCCTGCTGGCATAAGCATCTGGCAATGGAGACTCTTTGTTTTTCACCTCCGGATAACTTATGAAAAGAACGATCAGCCAGATCAAGGCAACCAGTACGATTCATCGCTGCTTCAACCCTTTCCCTGATTACCTTTCTGGACAACTTCCTGCCAGCCAATCCAATTTCAACAACTTCTGATGCAGATACCGGGAAGAGACCTTTCACCCTTTCCTGGTTCACGTATCCTGTAATATGCCTGTTTTTATTCCAAATTTGACTGCCCACTTGAAGATCTCCAATCTTTATCGTCCCGGCACTAATGGGTTGTAATCCCAGAATGGCTTTAAGCAGTGTTGTTTTCCCCACCCCATTCTCTCCGCAAATAATAAGACCTTCTCCCCTGCTAACCTCCAGGTCTAAACCCGAGATAATAATTTCACGGTTTAGATCAACCTCCAGTTTTTCAATAGAAACATCAGTCCCATGAACACGACCGGCTCTTCTTCGCAAAATTTGCCAGGCTTCATCAGGCGACATATCCTTATTAAGAATATGTTCCGTCCTGCATTGAATTAAAGGCACCTTTTCATCATAGGTATAGTTAACCTCAAATCGTTCCAGAACCTCTATGGCTTTTTCACTAATAAGCTTGATGTGACATTTTTTTATCCCCAGTCTAACGATCAGGAATGCAGCGGCCTGGCCGGCGACTTTTTCAACCGCTTCCAGTTCATCTCGAGGATAATCTTTTTCTTTGAAAACATCTTCCAGCTCGAATAATGGATATAACCATTTACCCCTGCTGGTAAAGATCTCCTCTCCATTATGTTTTACAACTAAGGACCAATCCACATCTCGGAAATTAATAGCTCAATTTAAAAACGGCTTATATAAATTGTTTCAGCCTATATACCAATCCTAAAATTGTAAAAGTTTTAATAAAAAAGGGAGTGAATGAAATATTATTATTCAGCCGATATCTATTATTCATCTATGTGGGAATCCCTGAATTGACCATGCCATACATTAAGGCCTCATATAATCTCGCTCTCAAGTAAACAGAATAAACCAATACTTTATGTTGATATAATATAATCATTCATCAATATGAATATTTTTCATTTTCTGCTTAAGGTCACTATCTATTCATACTTTTCATTACTTTTGCGGCATACTCCTAATATAAAATTTTCTTCAGATGATCAACTTTTTTCAAGGCTCAGGCCAGATTATTTATGCTGTAGAATCAGACCAATCGTTTACCTCAGAAACTATCCAAAAACTTAACTGGTTATTCGCAGGATCTTTTATGGAAAATGTGAAGAATCTGAAAGGATATTTTCTGGGTCCAAGAAAAGAAATGGTTACACCCTGGAGCACCAATGCAGTGGAGATTGCTATGAATATGGGCATCAATGGGATCACGAGAATAGAATCATTTGAAAAGGTTGATAATCCGGGCTTAGAATTTGACGCCATGCTGCAATTTCTTTATGAAGGACTCGACCAGGAAATATATTCGATATATCATGAACCTGAGCCGGTGATTGAAATAGATGATATAGCATCATACAATAAAGAAGAGGGGCTCGCACTAAACACAGAGGAAATTGAGTATTTAAACGGAGTTAGCGAACAGCTTGGGAGAAAACTTACGGATAGTGAAGTTTTTGGTTTTTCGCAGGTAAACTCTGAACATTGCCGGCATAAGATATTTAATGGACTGTTTATAATCGATGGAAAGGAGATGACTGATTCTCTTTTTGGCCTGATCAAAAAAACATCAAAAGCCAACCCTGATAATCTGGTCTCTGCATACAAGGACAATGTTGCATTTATTAAAGGCCCGGTCATCGAGCAATTTGCACCCGAAAGGCAGGATATTCCTGACTATTTTGGCACTAAGGATATCGATAGTGTAATCTCACTTAAAGCTGAAACACATAATTTCCCAACTACAGTCGAACCTTTCAATGGAGCAAGTACCGGAACTGGAGGTGAGATCCGTGACAGGATGGCTGGTGGGAAAGGAAGTATACCTATGGCCGGAACCGCGGTTTATATGACCTCCTACTCGAGACTGGAAAAAGGCAGGCCCTGGGAGAAGGGCATAATGGAAAGGCCATGGCTATACCAAACCCCAATCGACATTTTAATAAAAGCATCTAATGGCGCAAGTGATTTTGGAAACAAATTCGGCCAGCCTCTGATATGTGGAAGTCTCCTGACTTTTGAGCACAGCGAGAATGGAAAGGACTTTGGCTTTGACAAAGTTATTATGCTGGCCGGCGGGATTGGCTATGGCATGAAAAAAGACAGTTTAAAAGATATCCCCAATGCGCAGGACAGGATCATAATGATGGGAGGTGACAATTACAGGATCGGAATGGGTGGTGGTGCTGTATCGTCAGTGGCTACTGGCGAGTATGGTAACCAGATTGAATTAAATGCCGTTCAACGAGCTAATCCTGAAATGCAGAAGAGGGTATACAATGCTATCAGGGCTCTTTCTGAGTTGGATAATAATCCTATTGTATCATTACATGATCATGGCGCTGGCGGACATTTGAATTGTTTTTCAGAGCTTGTGGAAGAGACCGGTGGCGTAGTAGATCTCGATAATCTCCCGATAGGAGATCCAACATTATCATCCAAAGAAATAATTGGAAATGAATCTCAGGAACGCATGGGTATGATCCTTAAAGATAAGGACATAAAACTTTTAAAAGATATCTCCCGCAGGGAACGTGCACCTATGTTCAATGTTGGCAAATCCACCGGTGACCATCAGCTGACCTTCAAAACTACTAAGAACAATAGCAAACCGATTGATTGGAAAGTTGAGCATATGTTCGGAAATCCTCCAAAGACAATAATCAAGGATAACAGTACAATACAAAATTTTAAATCCATTGATTACGATGCGGGTAAAATAAAAGAATACATTGAACAATTACTACAAATTGAAGCAGTAGCATGTAAAGACTGGCTGACCAATAAAGTTGACAGGTCCGTAACCGGAAAGATAGCCCTTCAACAAACGTGTGGTCCTCTTCAATTACCTTTGAATAATCTTGGTGCTGTGGCGCTTGATTATAAAGGGAAAAGTGGTATTGCAACATCCATAGGTCACGCTCCTGTGAGTGGCCTTCAGGATCCCGCCAAAGGATCAGTATTATCTATCGTGGAAGCGCTGACAAATATCATATGGGCGCCTTTGAATAATGGCCTGCAGAATGTTTCCCTAAGTGCAAACTGGATGTGGCCATGTAAAAATGCCGGTGAGGATGCAAGGTTATACCAGGCTGTAAAGGCGGTTAGTGATTTTGCCATACAACTGGGAATTAATGTGCCGACTGGTAAGGATTCTCTTTCCATGACTCAAAAATATCCAGATGGGAAGGTGGTATACTCTCCCGGAACGGTAATTATTTCTGCAGCTGCTGAAATAATGGATATACGTAAGATCGTATCGACTGATGCCCAGAATGTTCCTGGATCCGATTTGTTCTATGTCTTTATTAGCGAAGAGGATTTTAAATTGGGGGGAAGCAGTTTTGCTCAGTTAATGAACAGTATAGGAACCGATGTCCCTGGGGATATCGAGGCTGATTATTTTAAAAAAGTCTTTAATGCGATTCAGGACCTGGTTGTGCATCAACAAATTCTTGCAGGGCATGATGTGTCAGCTGGAGGATTGATCACAACACTTCTTGAATTGGTTTTTCCAATAAACAATATGGCCTTTGAAGTAGATTTATCGAACTTCAATGAAAAGGATATCATTAAAATACTGTTTAGTGAGCAACCCGGATTAGTCATTCAGATACAGGATGGAAAACCGTTAGAATCTGTTTTTAAAAATACTGGTGTGAAATATTTACGGCTTGGTAAAATTGTGTCAGGAAACCAGGCCATTATTCAGCATGGAGATCAGAAGCATCAACTAGATGTGGTCAAACTAAGAGATCTTTGGTTTAAAACATCTTTTTTACTTGATCAGCATCAAACCCTTCCACAATTAGCTGCGGAACGCTTTGAAAATTACAAAAAGCATGAACTAATCTTCAAGTTTCCTGATAATTTCCAAGGAAAAGTAGCCTCGCTTGGACTGGATATAAACAGGAGTAAAAAGACTGGAGTTAAGGCAGCCATTATACGCGAAAAAGGTGTTAATGGTGACCGTGAAATGGCCTATTCAATGCATCTGGCAGGTTTTGATGTTAAAGACGTTCATATGACAGACCTGATCAGCGGGAGAGAGACGCTTGATGAAGTTAATTTCATAGTATTTGTTGGAGGTTTCAGTAATTCAGATGTATTGGGCTCCGCTAAAGGTTGGGCCGGGGCTTTCTTATACAATCAAAAAGCAAAGGCAGCATTAGAAAAGTTCTATGAACGACCAGATACCCTTAGTTTGGGGGTATGCAATGGATGCCAGTTAATGGTAGAATTAGGGCTTATTTATCCGAATATGGACAAGAAGCCCCGAATGCTTCATAATAAATCCGGCAAATTTGAATCATCATTCCTGATGATAGATGTCTTGCCGAATAACTCAGTCATGTTAAAATCACTTACAGGAAGCTCCCTGGGAATATGGGTAGCCCATGGAGAAGGCAGGTTTCAGCTTGAATTGCCCGAAGAAATTTATAATATCCCCGCAAAATATTCTTACAGTTCATATCCGGCAAATCCTAATGGTTCTGATTATGATGCTGCCTGTATTACTTCAGACAATGGACGTCATCTGGCAATAATGCCTCACCTTGAGAGAGCCATCTTCCCATGGCAGTGGGGGAATTATCCATATGCCAGAAATTCGGATGAAATATCACCATGGCTGGAAGCATTTGTTAATGCAAAACAATGGATTGTAGATTTTCAGATAACAATTGTAAAACGATCATGATAAATTTAAGAAGCCCGCTGATATTGGCCAGCAATTCACCCAGAAGGCAACAATTATTACGGGAAGCAGGGTTTGAATTTACAATTCAAACCTTATCCGTAAATGAAGATTTTCCTGAAAGCATGAAGGTAGTGGAAGTTCCTGCATATTTGGCCAGAAAAAAAGCAGAGGGTTTACTGCATTTATCAATAGAAAATATTATCCTATCCGCGGATACAATCGTGGTTTGTAATGACAGGATCCTTGGGAAACCTGAATCTTCGCAGGAAGCCTATGAAATGCTGACCCTTCTCTCAGGAAAATCACACCGGGTTTACACCGGGGTATGTATAGCATTTAAGAACCAATGCAATACCATTGTGGAAGAAACAGAAGTTAAATTTAAAGATCTCAATAAAGGGGAGAT
>JAHEGY010000032.1 GCA_024644875.1 Cyclobacteriaceae bacterium | reverse complement strand
AAATGATAAGTTAGTCCAGAATCCGGGCTATCAGGAAGAGTAAATACTTAAATTAATTATTGAAAATCCCGCTTCGTCCTGCCTGGTGCAGAGAGGCGGGATTTTTTATTTACAAAACAATTTAGTGTAAAGCAAATTGTTCGGTGGGGATATTTAACATATACTTTTCACGCAACAAGACTTTGCAGCGTATAGCGAAAAAATCAGTTTATTGGACTGGTGACTCGTCTATAAGGGATAAATTTCTATATACGGAAAGATATTAAATCCTCATTGCATATGTTCCGATTAACTTTGGTATGATTCAATCAGAACCGATCCGGACCTGATAAAATATAAGCATGTAAAGGTGTGTTAAAATCCCTGGTTTCAGGCGAATTTTCAATTCGTATTTTATTTTTGTAAAGGGTCAAAAAATATTGGATATAATATTCCGTTCCGAGGTGTAATGTTTACCGTACTCAAAAAGATGTAGTATATGAGATTTGAAAGTCTCTTTTCTTGTGTTCAATTGTATAACTTCGTTACCTAATTGTTTATCTTTCAAATTCAAATGATACGAAATTTTATTATAAAGTTTGCTCTAATATGTGTTGGATTACAATGGTATGCTTGTGATCCTGGGATTGAAGAGATGGGACAGACCCCTGAGCAACCAAAACTCTTTACTTTACTTCCCTCGGAAAAAACCAATATCACCTTTCAAAACAAGATCGTTGAAGGGTTGAATACCAATGTTCTGATGTATGAATATTTCTATAATGGTGCTGGAGTAGCCGCCGGAGATCTGAATAATGATGGTCTGGAAGACCTGGTGTTTACCAGCAATATGGAAAACAATGCCCTATATCTGAACATGGGTGATATGGAATTCAAAGAAGTCGGTGCTACAGCAAATATCCAGGGTCGTCCCGGCCCCTGGAAAACAGGTGTGACCATGGCTGACGTGAATGGTGATGGCTTGCAGGACCTATATATCTGCTATTCAGGAAAAATGGCTCCACAAAAACTGATCAATCAACTTTTCATTAACCAAGGCGTTGGACAGGATGGAATACCGCGTTTTGTGGAACGAACAAGACAATATGGCCTGGAGTTTCCAACCAATACGACCCATGCTGTCTTCTTTGATTTTGACAGGGATGGGGACCTGGACCTTTTTATTCTTAATCACCACCCTGATTCTTTGCCCAAGTTAAATGAAGAGGATACCGAGGATGTTCTTAAAATTGATGATCAGGTGCATGGGGTTCGTCTGCTGAGAAATGACAATGGTATTTTTAAGGACATCACTATTGACGCCGGATTTATCAGCTCTCCTATAACCTATGGACTGGGTGCAGGCGTGGCGGATATCGATCTGGATGGCTGGACTGATATATATATCTGTAATGACTTCTCACTCCCGGATTATCTATATATAAATAATGGAGATGGGACTTTCACGGATAGATTGCAAGAAAAACTTGGCCATACCAGTTATGCATCCATGGGTAATAATGTGGCAGATATAAATAATGACGGTCTGCCAGATATTTTCTCTCTGGATATGTTGCCTGAAGATAACCGGAGACAAAAGCTACTTCTTGCTCCGAATGATTATGACTTTTTCGACCTGAACCTAAAACTGGGATTTTACTATCAATACCTCCGAAGTATGTTGCATCTGAATAATGGCAATGGCACATTCAGCGAGATTGGACAGATAGCCGGAATAGCTGCCACTGATTGGAGCTGGGCCCCTGTATTTGCTGATTATGATAATGACGGATGGAAAGATCTTTTGATCACCAATGGTTATCTGAGGGATTATACGAATTTGGACTTCCTTAGAAACATGGACATGTTCGTAAAGAGTAACCAGAATCTCAACCGGAATGATGTGCTCCACCTGGTGAATACCATGCCTGAAACAGAACTCTTCAATTATATCTTTAGAAATAATAAGAATGCCACGTTTACACAAGCCAATGAATCCTGGGGATTAACGGAGGGATCATACAGCAATGGAATGGTGTATGTCGATCTGGATAACGACGGCGACCTGGAAATCGTAACGAGCAATATCAATAAACCTGTTTTTATATATGAAAACAAATCCAATGAATTAAATGAAAACAATTATCTGCAAATAAAGCTGATGGGTTCAAGGAAAAACCGGTTCGGGATGGGGGCCAAAGTGTATGTTTATTCAAGTGGACAATTACAAATGCTTGAACAGCAAACCGCCAGGGGTTATCAATCCAGTATGTCCCCAATATTGCATTTTGGCCTGGGTGAAATCTCACATCTTGACTCGGTGAAAGTTGTATGGCTGGGAGGTATGTCAGAAATAAGGACCAACATTAGCTCAGGACAAACCTTAGAATTTCAGGAAGACAGTGCCAGTAGTGAATATGTGCTACCAGTTATTCCGGAAACCTTCTATAAGGAAATAAAATCTCCATTCGAATTTACACATACAAATCCGGCGCTGAATGATTTCAAGCGGCAACCTCTTATGCTGAATGCAAAATCTTTTGAAGGACCCTGTATGGCAAGTGGAGATATCAATAAAGATGGTCAGGAGGACTTGTTTATCGGCGGCGGACCCGGGCAGGCGGGCAGAATATTTATCCGGGCAGGTTCAGGTTTCAGAGAAATTAAAACAAATCCTTTCCATGCTGATAGCAAATGTGATGATGTGGATGCGCTATTTTTTGATGCTAATGGGGATGGGAATGCAGATTTGTATGTGTGTTCGGGAGGATATCATAATTACAGGTCAGATGATGAATTATTACAGGACCGGTTATACTTGAATAATGGAAGAGGGCAATTCATTAAGGTTGAAAATGCCATCCCGGAAAATCGGATCAGCAGCGGAAGTGTTGCTGCCGGAGATGTGAATCAGGATGGTTCTTTAGACCTCTTTGTAGGTGGATATGTGATACCTGGCAGATACCCTGAAATACCTTCAAGCAAACTGCTTATCAATGATGGTAATGGAGTTTTCACCGATCAGACCATGGACATTGCCCCTGAATTGGATAAAATTGGAATGGTTTCAGATGCGACATGGGAAGATCTGAACAGTGATGGTAAGGAAGAATTAATTCTTGCCGGACTCTGGATGCCGATCACTGTTTTTGGCGAAGAAAATAGAAAACTTTTGAATCAGACCAAAGACTATTTCAATAGAAACTATAGCGGTTTCTGGAATACTATGCTCATCGACGATATTAACAATGACGGCAAGCCGGATATTGTTGCCGGAAACCTGGGGAAAAATTCACAAATGCAGACCAGCTTTTCAGAACCTGCTGACCTGTATTTTAAAGATTTTGACAACAATGGATCCATCGATCCAATCATTTGTTTTCATATTCAGGGAACCAGCTATCCTTATGTGACCAGAAAAGAACTGATTGCTCAGATTCCACGGATGGAGGAAAAATTCCCAACCTTTGAAAGTTATTCTAATGCCACCATTCGTCATGTTTTTACCAGCCCAGAATTACAGGATGCCGGACACCTAAGAGCAAATCATGCCACCACTTCCTATTTTGAACAAAATGCTGAAGGTGTATTTGTTGAGAGATCTTTGCCCATTGAGGCGCAATATGCACCCATTTATACGATCAACACTGTTGATTTCAATGATGACGGATTTAAAGACCTTTTACTTTGTGGAAATATAAACAATGCAAGGATACGCTTTGGCAAATATGATGCAAACTATGGTCTGTTGTTACAGGGTAATGGTAAAGGTGGATTTCAAACGGTTCCTCAGTACAGATCTGGTTTTAAACTGAAAGGTGACGTTCGCAGCAGCATTGTATTTCATGATATGATCCTGTTTGGAATTAATAATCAAGATATTAAAGCATACCGGCTAAATGGTCAGAAATCCAATTGAATAAATCGCATAATGGGAGTATTAAATTAAACGATCTGCAATCCAATCCAGATAATTCCTTCCCAGAATTCCCTGAATCACACAAAGATCAGGAGCCCGAAAAGAATAAAAGAAGGAATGAGGCGCATTATGAAAGCTCCAAGTTTCTGCCAAATTGTTTCACTATCGTTTTATAAAGCTGCCTGTCCACTGTGATCCATCAGTAAACAGATTTTTCATAATGTAGAGCCCGTCGGGAAGCGTACTGATGTCAAGTGCTCCTAAGCCTGACAAATATGAAATATTAATTTGTTTGCCTTTTGATGAATATAAGGAAATATTACTGACTACTTTATCAGTTTTAAGATAAAGATATGTCTGAGCTGGGTTGGGATATATTGTACAAGTTGTGTTTTCTGCTATCTCCTTTTTAGTACTATCTTCCAATGCAGTAACGATAACCGAAGAGAATTGTAAATCCAGCCAGCTTAACCTGGTACTTATCCAATTTTTAAACTTATTTATCTCTCCTTCAAAGGTAGCAGGTTGTGGATCTACTTCAGGGGCACCCACATGCTGACCAAGAATAGGCCATCTGTTGTAATGACGAACCTGGGCTTCATCCAATACATAAGATACGGAATCAATATACTTAAAAATAGAAGTTTCACTAAGAATAGTCTGCCTGAGTTCCTGATATCTGTCTTTTACCATTTTCTTGAAACGAATATCTTCCATCAGTTTCACCATCCAGCCGGGGGGTACCGGCCAGGGATCACATTGATGGACTGTAAATGCCCATCCAGAACCATCCGTGGCACCAAATATACATTCGTCTATATTCTTCCAGGCCCAGTCGAAATCCCAGATTGGTCCCGCGTGCAATAATCCACCATTGCTGTTTTTGTCCTTATAGAAAAAACTGCTTTTTTTATAGCCATCCACATTTCTGGCTAATTCGTTCAACAGGAAATAGTCCACGAAGGAATCCAGGTTCATATAATCGGACATAAAATTTACTAATCCCTGGGATCCGGCCTTATACAATGCGCTCTCCATTTGATCTACGAATTGCTGAATATACTGCATTTGCTGGTCGGTTATTTCATCAGGTTTCGGATAATAATACACATAGTGAACTCGCTCCGTACTACTTTTAAAAGGAGGATGACGGCTTTCCCAACTATTATATTCATCAAAATAATCTACCTTAAAAACATAACCTCCCGTGACATCATCTCCGGTATTATCCTCTTCCGTCAATTTGGCTATATCAATCCGGTTTTTATCCACCTTGATTTTTTCTGTCAGTACATAGATGCCCTGATACTGACCATTCAAAATCAATTCACAAAATTGAGTTCTGGGTGCATAATGTCCCATCTGCCGGAAAAGTTCAAATGCCAGGGAATTACGCATAAATGTTTTATCATTAAAGTTAGCCAGAAGTATCCAGTCGTTTTCCGGGGGCATATGGAATAAGGGAATATTCAGATTATTTCCTGAACTATCTCTTGTTTCAAATCCATAGGGTTTTTGGGGAAGCATGGCGGAATATCTTCCTCGGATCTCTATACCTATGTTTCCATCGTAGATATTAGGATCATCTGATTTCCATGTATAACCGTATTCATTATAGATGATCTTTAAATTGGCTTCAATCTTAGGCTCATCCACAATGCGTAAACCTTTGGTGTCAATGATAAAAAGTGGAAGGTTGGTGGAATCAATTTGTGCTGATGACTTTAAATTCCAGCAAATTGAGATTATAAAAAAAGTATAAAACAGATATCTCTTTCCCATGTATTTCCTCCCTGAAATACTAAGATAATTATTTTTAACCATTGATAATTAGGAAGTCATATCAAAAAATGTGGATTACAGCCTGAAATCGAATCCTTTTATGAATGAAAGACAACTATTTCGCAATCTTCTACGGCAGTTTGAAAATCGTATCCGGCGGTTAAATTTTTATTTAATGATTTTCACAGAACAGGTTGAAACTGTAATTCCGGAAGAGGCTTTAACATCCTTCTTAAATGGCAGATGATATTCATGAAGTTTTACAGGAGTAAAAAGGCTGAGTTTTAAAACAAGCTTACTTATTAAATATGTTTTTTTATTCATCCTTCAGGATACTTTCAGCAAGAAGTACTACCTTATTATTAAGTACCTCAACTACACCACCCCCTATGTTCACCCGCTCCTGGTTATTATTTGTTTTGTATACAACGGTACCCTTTTCAAGTGTTGAAATAAGAGGTGCATGATTGTTTAAAACCTGGAAAGATCCTTTACTGCCAGGGAATGTTGCTGAATCGACCTGGCCTTCAAATACTTTTTGATCTGGTGTATAAATTTCTAGCAACATATTTCTTTTTTTTCAGGTTTAGAGATATTCCACAAGTTCAGCTTATAAGGTGAGTAATCAGGCTGTTTCCTTTTCACCTTTTGCTTCCTTGATCAGTTTTTCACCTTTTTCAATAGCACTTTCAATGGATCCTACCATATTGAATGCTGCTTCTGGCAGATGGTCTAATTCTCCATCCATGATCATATTAAATCCTTTGATCGTATCCTTGATATCCACCAGTACACCTGGAATTGAAGTAAAAGCTTCTGCAACGTGGAAAGGCTGAGATAAATACCGCTGTACACGTCTGGCTCTGTGGACGACTTCCTTGTCTTCGTCTGATAATTCATCCATTCCAAGGATTGCAATAATATCCTGAAGTTCCTTATATCTCTGGAGGATCTCTTTTACACGTTGTGCCGTATTATAATGATCATCACCAAGTGTTTCAGCATTTAGAATTCTGGAGGTGGAATCCAGCGGATCAACAGCCGGATAGATGCCAAGTTCAGATATTTTCCTCGATAATACAGTTGTTGCATCGAGGTGGCTGAAGGTGGTTGCGGGTGCAGGGTCAGTAAGGTCATCCGCCGGAACATAAACAGCCTGAACAGAGGTAATGGAACCTCGTTTAGTAGAAGTAATCCTTTCCTGCATGGCACCCATTTCGGTAGCTAAGGTAGGTTGATAACCCACAGCTGATGGCATACGTCCGAGCAGAGCAGAAACTTCAGATCCCGCCTGAGTAAAACGGAATATATTATCCATAAAGAACAGAATATCCCTTCCTTTTCCGGTACCGTCGCCATCTCTGAAATGCTCAGCAACTGTAAGGCCTGATAGTGCAACCCTGGCTCTGGCACCAGGAGGCTCATTCATCTGGCCAAATACCAGTGTAGCCTGTGACTTTTCAACTTCTTTCATATCCACTTTTGAAAGATCCCAGTCACCGCTTTCCATACTTTTAAGAAAATCATCACCATATTTTATTACACCGGATTCAATCATTTCCCTGAGCAGGTCATTACCTTCCCTGGTCCTTTCTCCAACACCCGCGAATACAGAAAGACCGGAATAAGCTTTGGCAATGTTATTAATGAGCTCCATGATAATAACTGTTTTGCCCACACCAGCACCACCGAACAATCCGATCTTACCTCCTTTAGGATATGGTTCCAGGAGGTCGATTACTTTAATTCCGGTATATAAAACTTCTGAAGAAGTTGAAAGATCTTCAAATTTTGGAGGAGACCGGTGAATAGGAAGTTTGCCGGTTGCCTTTGGCGCCTTTAAGCCATCTATTGATTCACCCACTACGTTGAATAACCTTCCGCGTATATCTTCTCCTATGGGCATGGTAATAGGACCTCCCAGGTGTGTAACTTCTGCTCCCCTCACAAGGCCTTCGGTACTGTCCATGGCAATAGTCCTTACTCTGTCCTCACCCAGGTGCTGTTGACATTCAAGAACTATCTTTTCTCCATTGTGTTTTGATACTTCTAATGCGTCGTATATACTGGGTAGCGTGGAGCCCTCTTCTTCAAAGCTTACATCGACCACTGCTCCAATTATTTGTGCTATTTTACCTTTATTCGCCATGGTGTGATTTATTAATTTATTCCTAGCTTATTATTGATTTAAAAGTACTTGTTTTGAAAAAATTCTCCAGAGCAAAAATATACTAATTCCGTCTAAAATAGATCATACCAACAGAATAATTCTGAATGTCGTACCGTGTCCTGGTTCAGTATGTTTTATGAATATTTTTCCCTTGTGGTAATTCTCTATTATCCGCTTAACAAGCGTAAGTCCAAGGCCCCATCCTCGTGATTTTGTCGTATATCCCGGGTTAAAAACCTCTCTTAATTTTGATTTGGGAATTCCTTTTCCTGAGTCTTTTACATCAATCGTCACATTTCCATCCGGGGCTTTTTTGATTGTAATATCAATAGTACCAACTCCCCCCATTGCATCAACAGCATTTTTGCAGAGATTTTCGATAACCCAGTCAAAAAGCGGTTTGTTGATTTTCGCACGGATATCATTAGGAAGAGCGGTAATGTTAAAAGTAACCTTGGTTGAAAGTCTGTGTTGTATATAAGTTATGGTATGACGAACCGCAGCATGAATATCTTCATAGTTCAAAATTGGCGTGGATCCTATATTTGAAAATCTGGAAGTGATCATTTCCAGGCGTTCTATATCCTTCTCGAATTCCATCATCAGATTTTTATCCTGGAATTTCTTTTCTGACTTAAAATATTCATTCCAGGCCATCAATGATGATATTGGAGTACCCAGCTGGTGGGCTGTTTCTTTGGCCAGTCCTACCCAGATCCTGTTCTGTTCTGCTGTTTTGGAATAGTTAAAGACCAGGAAAGTTAAAATTCCGAAGATCGAGATCACCGATAACTGTATATAGGGATAATACCTGAGTTGATACAGTAATTTTGAATTCTTATAGTATACAAGATTATAACCAAACACTTCATTATTTTCATCCCTGAAATTTATTTTTATGGGTTCATGCTCATCTTTCATTATACTGAGTTCTTCCCCCAACTTTTTTTCGAATTCTTCCGTGTTCAGATTTTCATCAAATTCCAGATTTTTATACTCGATAGGCTGGCCCGAATCGTCGGTTAAAATTACCGGGATAGAATAGTTAGGAACTATTATTTCTTCAAAAATAAATCCAAGATTCTGGTTGTCCTGCTGGTTAGCAGTATATTCAAGGGTTTTTGCATACAAAGTAATTTGCCTTTCTTCCCTTTCCTTCAATTGAGAAACAAGAATATCGGTATAATAAATTGAGGCAGTTCCGATCAATATAGCTGTGATAATTATTAACCATTTGTACTTTGATTTGTTGGTATACAAATCACTTTTAGTGTTGAATACTGTATTATTACTCATTATAACTTAAGGAGTTATTATCAGTATAAGTTTATATTCTACCATATTAATTTTTCATAAACAACCATTTACCCAGAATTCGATAGTTTACTTTTGACCCATGCATGAGAATTCCTATCCTGTAGATCCTGCTGGCTATCCAGGTCGTAAATACAAATCCAGCAATCAGTAAGGTCAAAGATAATCCTATTTCCCAATAAGGTACTCCAAACGGTATCCTCATCATCATGATCACAGGTGAAAATAAGGGAATCATAGAAAGCCAGAATGCCAGATTTCCATCCGGTTCTCTCAAAATTGCTGTTAATACAATAAGAGAAAAGATAAGGGGTATGGTAACCGGAAGCTGGAACTGCTGAGCATCTGCATCATTATCAACTGCCGACCCTATTGCTGCAAATAAGGAACCATATAAAAGGTATGCTCCAATAAAATATAACAGGAAAGCAAATGCCAATAGTGAAAAATCAATTGATTCCAGTGAATTGAACATCTCTGCGACAAATTCATTTTCCTGCTCTTCCTCGATGACCCCGGATTGTTCTGTCTGCACCGGCAAACTATCTTTTCTGTCTATATTAAAATACGAACTGATGCCTGTTGTTATCATGATGCTGAGTACCAACCAGATGATATACTGGGTTAAACCGACTGCCCCAACACCAAGGATCTTTCCCATCATCAGATGAAAAGGCTTTACCGAAGAAACGATTACTTCCACAATACGGCTTGACTTCTCCTCAATTACACCCCGAAGGATTTGTATGCCATAAACGAAAATAAAGAAGTAAATCATCAGTGCTGAAATGTATCCGATGATGGTGGCTACTCCTGCACTTCCTGCTTTCTCCCCTGATTCCGTCATATTGATCATATCAATATCTATATCAGCCTTGAGGCTGTCCAAAGTGGCCTGATCTATCGAAGATCTTTCAAGTTTGATATCTTCAACCACTGATTTCATAGCCCATTCCAGATCCTGAATCACTTCAATACTTGGATTTTTTCCTGAAAAAAAAGTGATACCCTCAGGCTCATCAAGGTTAATCCTTGGAATATACAATAAGCCATAGTTTTCACTACTTAGCACTTCTGTTTTTGCCTCAACAAGATCTGTCTGAATATATTCAAATTTCAGAGAAGAGGTTTCAATAAATTCATCTTTGAAAAATCCTGAATCATCAAGAATTTCAATGGTTTTCTGATCGGTTTCTCGGGTGGAAAGCCAGATTGGCACTACCCACAAACTTGCGATAAGCAAAGGTCCCACAATAGACATAATCAGGAAAGATTTTTTCCTGACTCTGGTAATATATTCCCTTTGTATGATCAGAAAAATATTATGCATTAGTTCCTTCGTTTACTTTACTTATAAAAATATCATTCATAGTGGGGATCTTCTCCTGAAATGCATGTACTTCAACTTCATCTATCAAAATGGAAAGCAGTTCATTTGGAGACTGATCATTTGTGATCCGGATGTTTGAACGGATATAGCCTTCCTCCGTTTCCGATTGATCAGTGATTTGAAATTGTCCGTTAGTATTTCTAAACTCCCCGATATAATCTACAGTATATGTATTGGACCTGTGATTCTGTTTAATATCCTGTTTTGATCCGTAGAGTATAACATTTGATTTATTTATCAATGCGATATGATCACAGAGTTCTTCAACGGATTCCATTCTATGGGTGGAAAAAATGATTGTTGCTCCTTTATTTTTCAGCTTCAGTATCTCATCCTTAATAATATTTACATTAATAGGATCGAATCCTGAAAATGGTTCATCAAGAATTATAAGGCTGGGATCATGAATTATGGTAGCAATAAACTGGATCTTCTGTTGCATTCCTTTTGACAGGTCTTCAATCTTCTTGTCGGTCCAGTCAGTTATCTGAAATTTATTTAACCAGTATTTTATCTTAGTTAAAGCATCATTTCGTGAGAGTCCTTTCAGGCGCGCCAGATAGATCAAGTGTTCCCCAACCTTCATTTTTTTATACAGCCCTCTTTCCTCAGGCAGGTAGCCCATTTTCCGAACGTCTTCCTCATTTATTTCTCTTCCATCAAAATGGACTTTACCTGTATCGGCAAAAATAATCTGGGTGATTATTCTGATCAATGTGGTTTTACCTGCTCCGTTAGGCCCGAGTAAACCAAAAATGGATTGTTTGGGAACTTCAATATTGATGTCTTTCAAAGCCCAAAAATCCCCATAACTTTTCGAAATGTTTTTCGTGTATAGGATATTCAATATGATAAAAATTGGAGATGACTAAACAAAACAAATTGCAAAGTATAAATATATAAAAAACAATAAAGAGTTTACTTATATTCAACGAATTTGATCTGTCCAACGACTACATCGAGATTAAAAGACAAGATATTAGAGGCATTTTCGTGGTATCCCTGGCTAACGTACACATGTTTTTTCTGTTTTTTGAAACCTTTAGGTAATTTCACATTACATAGCGGGGAATTTTCGATATTAATAATAACCGGGAAAGTATCATCATCAGGAAGGCCAATAATCAGGTTTCCAGCACCTACACTTGCATATACATCGCTGGGTTCAGTAAGCGGATTGGAATAATCTACAAGCAAGGCTCCAAACCCAACGTCTGCAATTACAGTCCTGGCTCTTGAGTGGTTCATTTTATTGATGGTCAAAGATCCGAGATCCACTTTAACAAGAAAACTGTCCATCTCGATGAGGTTAGGCTTATTTTCCATGTACTCCACGTTGACCTCGGCACTCCCGGATGAGATGTCCAGACTTTCGATAGGAAGATCAGACAGATCAACTGCGGCATCGCCGACAGCATAATTTAAGGAAAGCCGCATTGTCTTTTCATTTGATAAGTAAAGGTCCCAGTGGTTTTCAGATTCAGTTGAAGGGCCGAAAAAACCCCTGGCTAGGCTGGATTCTTCATCATTATCATTGTTATTGAGGTCGATGATCAGGTTTTGTATTCGATCAAGGATTTCAGTTTCAGAATAGATATTAGGATTTGCATTATTATCATAGCCATAAATGTTAACAAGATTTGGATTAACAGTCGGCTTGATACAGCAGGAGTTGGAGGTAGCAGTTAACACAATATTAACCTTATCAAAGTCCAGATTATTTTCAAGGGTATAAAACTTCTTAACTTGACCTGGTAAACTTGAAAAAGTTATAGAGCTAACTAAAAACAACAAAATCACCCTCAGCATACGCTCACATACGTTAAAAAACCCATTTAGGTTTCAATAAAAAAAAATCCATGTATGTTGAAGGAGACAATATCTTAATTAGATTAAAAAAATTCCTTCATTCTTTCAAAAAATCCTTTTTCATTTTTTCCCGGTGCCGGCTTGAAGTTTTTGGATTCGCGTAGTGATTCCAGGATATTCTTCTCTTCAATACTGAGGTTTTTAGGAGTCCAAACATTTACATAGATCATCTGGTCACCTCTTCCAAAACCATCAATATCTTTTATGCCCTTACCCCTTAATCTTAAAATTTTCCCACTCTGTGTTCCTGGATCCACCTTTATTTTTACTTTCCCATCAAGTGTTGGAACTTCATGAGAAGATCCGAGTGCTGCGTCAACAAAGCTGATATGCAGGTCATAGATTATATTATTTCCATCTCTTTTTAACAGGTCATTCTCAATTTCTTCTATTATGATCAGCAGATCGCCCGGATGGCCACCTCCTGGTCCCATATTTCCCTTACCTGACATTGATAATTGCATTCCGTCAGCAACACCGGCAGGTATCCGGATTGAGATAATTTCTTCTTTTTGTGCTAAACCGGTATTGTCTACTCCGGCAGGTTTTTTGTCAATAGTCTTACCACTACCGTGACAACTGTGACATGTACTCGCTGAAACCATTTGTCCCAGCATAGTATTAACAACTTTTCTTACCTGGCCAGTTCCATTACAGGTAGGGCAGTTTTTAAATGATACACCATCAGCCAGCACATGCCTTTTAACTTTGATCTTTTTTTCTGTACCGTTGGCTATTTCATCGAGGGTCAGCTTCAGTTTAATCCTCAGATTAGTACCTCTTCTACCTTGTCTTCGCGTACCACCGCCTCCTCCAAAGAAACTTTCAAAAGCAGATCCTCCGAATATATCACCAAATTGAGAGAATATATCCTCCATTGACATTCCACCACCGCTGAATCCACCACCACGCATACCGGAGTGACCAAAACGATCGTATTGTGCCCTTTTATCGGGATTGCTTAAAACTTCATAAGCTTCCGCGGCCTCTTTAAAATGTTCCTCGGCATCTTTATCCCCCGGGTTCTTATCCGGATGATATTTTATAGCGATCTTTCTGTATGATTTTTTTATATCGTCCTGCGAAGCATTTTTGTCAACTCCGAGTATTTCGTAATAGTCTCTTTTTGCCATATTTTTATGCTCCGGTTACTACTTTTGCAAATCTGATTACTTTATCGTTCAGGTAATATCCCTTTTCGATTGTATCAATGATCTTACCTTTAAACTTTTCTTCTGGTGCCGGGATATGTGATATTGCATCGTGCAATTCTGAATTAAAGTCGTCACCAGGATTGGTTTCCATTCCTTTTAATCCCTTCTTTTCAGTGACATTGTTTAATTTATTGAATATCAACATCACTCCTTCCTTCATGTTTTCTACGTCTCCATTATCAGAGTCAAATGATTTTATAGCTCGCTCGAAATCATCGATTACCGGTAACAATTCAATCATAAGGTCCTCATTAGCAGTACTGACAAGATCCAGTTTCTCTTTTGCTGTTCTTCGGCGGAAATTGTCGAACTCTGAATACAGTCTCAGATACTTATCCTTGATCTCTGACAGTTCAGTTTTGACTTTTACAAGCTCTTTATCCTTTCCCCGGCTTCTTGAACTGGTTCTTGCTGAGGATTTTTTATTACTCTTTTTATTTGATTCAGATTGTTCTAAAACCTCTTTATGTTCCTCTGTCTTTTTTTCAGTCTTCATTTCTTTTAAGCTGTTTTTTGACATAGTTTACCTGCGTAAACATGTAATTCTGTATTTATCAACTATTAAGCCAAATATATATATCTGACATTATGACATAACTCAACCATTCAATTTTTGCCATAATGCATCTTTTAGTGAAGAAAGGCCTTCTTCTGTTACAGATGAGATTAAAATTGTTTGTATTTCTTCAGGTATTTCTTCTCCTATTTCTGCTTTTAATTCTTCATCAAGAAGATCACATTTTGTAATGGCCAATATCCGGTGTTTATCCAGTAGCTCTGGATTATATTCCTTTAACTCATTAAGAAGAATTTTATACTCCTTTGATATGTCATTTGTATCCGCCGGTATCATAAACAACAATACAGCATTACGCTCAATATGTCTCAGAAATCTTATTCCCAATCCTTTCCCTTCAGCCGCGCCTTCAATAATACCTGGTATATCCGCCATTATAAACGATTTAAAATCCCGGTAGGGTATTACCCCTAGATTTGGGATAAGGGTAGTAAAAGGGTAATCAGCTATTTTTGGTTTCGCTGCAGATAATACTGAAAGAAGGGTTGATTTTCCAGCATTCGGAAATCCTACCAATCCTACATCTGCCAGTACTTTCAATTCTAGAATTACTGTTTGTTCAATAGAAGGTTCACCCGGCTGCGCATATCTGGGACTTTGATTGGTTGCTGATTTAAAATGATCATTTCCTAATCCTCCCTTTCCCCCCGGGGTTATAATTGATGTCTGGCCGTCTTCTATGATTTCAGTAATGATCTCATTGGAATCTGCATACCTGGCTACAGTACCTAAAGGAACTTCAAGAATTTCATCACGTCCATCAGCGCCCTGTTTCAGGTTGCCGGCTCCATTTACTCCATTCCCTGCAATAACGTGTTTTCGGTATTTAAGATGTAACAAAGTCCATAACTGCTTATTCCCCTTGATTATGACATGACCACCGCGACCGCCATCTCCACCATCAGGCCCACCTTTCGGCACAAACTTTTCTCTTCTGAAATGGGCTGAACCGGCTCCGCCAGATCCTGATTTCGTGTAGATCTTTACATAATCGATGAAGTTTACAGACATATATTACTAATGTGGTAAGGTTTCGATAACCTCTGAAATATCCGAAAAAATATTATCCACCGAGCCCACGCCTACGATTTTGTTCAATTTTCCCTGTTCATCATAATATGTGGCTACTGGAAGAGTTTCTTTTTTATATACTTTAATTCTGTTATTCACTTTATTAATATCCTGATCATCTGACCTTCCGGAAGACTTTCCCCTTAACATAATTCGGTTTATCAATTCAAATTCATCAACATCAAGCAATATCATACCCGATATTTCTGTTCCTTGTTTTTCAAGCAATTGATCCAAAGCTTTGGCTTGTGTAACAGTTCTGGGAAATCCATCAAAAATAAAACCGTTAGAACTGTTATTTGATGTTATCTTTAACTCTACCATTTTAATTACTACCTCATCAGGTACTAGATTACCTTGATCCATATATTTCTGAGCAAGTTTACCGAGCTCTGTACCCTCACCCAGGTGTTTCCTGAATAAATCACCAGTGGAAATGTGCGTCAGATTGAATTTATCAATGATCATTTCACTTTGGGTACCCTTTCCTGCACCTGGAGGACCAAACAATACAATATTATACATGCTACTAAAAAATTATTTATTAATATAAACGTCCGGTAGATTTCTCCCATACCCCTCATAATCCAATCCATATCCAACAATAAAGTTATTTGGTATCGAGAATCCTACATACTTAATATCGAATCCTTTATGAAAAGATTCCGGTTTTAAAAAAAGTGTCGCTATTTCAACGGATGCTGACCCTAAATCCTCAAGTGCAGCCCGTACATGCTGCAAAGTTAATCCACTGTCTATAATATCTTCAATAATTATCAAGTTTCTGTTAAAAACAATTTCATTCAAGCCGATCAATTTTTTGACCTTCCCTGTGCTTGCAACCTGTGAATATGAGGATAGTTTGATGAAGGATATCTGAGATGGAATATTAATTTCCCGCATCAGGTCAGCAGCAAAAATGAAGGATCCATTCAATATAGACAGGAATAAAGGATCTTTATCCTTATAATCCCGGTTTATGGATTCAGATATTTTTCTGACCTGAAGGAGTATTTCACTCCTGTCGATGTAGGGTTTGAATTCAAGATCTAGGATCTTCATGATAAGGTTCGTTTCAGGGAAAGCAAATATACAGTTTAGATACTCTTTTAAGAAATATCAAAATCTATTTTTAGTTGCAATAAACTGATCGGCTTTTTAATTATTCGGGCGTTTAATTTTTAAATATTATTAAGTTATATTCGGTGGGGAAAGCCCTTTGTCAGACTAAATCTAAAGAAGTGGAGATATTCCTATTATCAGAATTCAATTCACTAGCTAATAATTATTTGGCGGAACTACGGGATGTTAATATTCAGACGGATAGCATTCGGTTTCGAAAAAATATGGAAAGAATGGGTGAGATATTCGCCTATGAAATATCCAAAGATCTTGACTATAAAGAAGTTGAGATCAAGACGCCCCTGGGTGAATCAAAAACATCTCTTTTAAGCAATTCTCCTTACTTAATCACGATCATGAGAGCTGGCATACCTTTTTACCAGGGCTTTTTAAATTTCTTCGAGAAATCCGAAAGTGGGTTTATTGGAGCATTTCGTTCTGACTATGATGAGAACCAACATTTCGATATTGATATGGGATATATTGCTGTTGGCGACATACAAGGGAAAGAAGTGATATTGGCAGATCCAATGTTGGCGACAGGAAAATCAATTGTTAAAGCCCTAAACCGGATTCTAAAAAAGGGTCTGCCAAAAAAGGTGCATATAGTCTCGCTGATTGCCTCAAAACAGGGATTTACATATGTAAAAAATAATATATCGGTTTCCTCTAAGATATGGATCGGGGCCATGGATGAAGACTTAAATGATAAATCATTTATCGTTCCCGGGCTTGGTGATGCCGGTGACCTCTGTTATGGAAAAAAGACTTAGCTTTGCTTTTGCATTTGAGCTATGATCATTGATATCCTCATATTATTTGCCGGATTGATTGTCCTTATTCTAGGTGGTGACTTTTTAATCAAAGGATCATCAAGTTTTGCCCTTAAAATGAATTTATCACCCCTTGTTGTCGGATTAACGATCGTTGCTTTTGGAACCTCTGCACCTGAATTGCTGATCAGTATAAAAGCTGCTTTAACAAGCAGCCCTGACCTGGCCATGGGAAATGTAATAGGTTCGAATATCTGCAATCTTGCATTAGTATTGGGCTTGACTGCAATTATATCACCTATATACGTTAAGAGGAATACCATATGGATTGATTGGCCCATGACGATGGGAAGTTCATTATTGCTATATATTCTAGTCCGGGAAGGATTTATAAATTCATATGAAGGCCTGATATTTATTGGAATATTGGTTTTATATCTTTTTTTTGTTATCCGGAAATCACGAAAAGATTTGAACGTTGCCAGGGAACTGCAACAGGAATTTAATCTTCCCAAATCCTCTTCGACCTATTTAAAGGACTTTACGTATATAGGCTTAGGCTCAATAGGCCTTTTTCTGGGAGCTGAGTTATTTGTTGGTGGTGCCCAGGACCTGGCCAGAAATATGGGCATCGAAGAACGTATCGTTGGAATAACAGTAGTTGCTTTAGGCACAAGTTTACCCGAATTGGTGACATCCACAGTCGCTTCTTTCAAAAAGGAAACAGATCTGGCTTTAGGCAACCTGATGGGATCAAATATATTTAATATACTTTCCATCCTGGGAATTACCAGTATTATCAAGGAAATTAAGGTAAATGATGTGATTCTGAATACAGATATTATCTGGATGTTGGGTATAACACTCATAATACTCCCCATGATGTTATCAAAGAGACAGATAGGGCGTGTTGAAGGTGCCATCTTACTGATGATATATATCTTTTATACATATAATGTTGTCTGGTAGTATTAATTTTGTCTGCTTTAGCTAAATATTTATCCGTTTACTTCGCCAGTATGTTCAAATTTATTGGCGGTCCGGCCATGGGTATGGCTTTTGGCCTGACCTTCTGGGAAACCGTCGGTACCACTATTCTTGGTATGATGACTACCATTATTATTATATCCTCCTTTGGGCCCGGATTCAGGAAATGGATCGATAAAATATTCAGGAGAAACCGGAAATTGTTTACTAAAAGAAACAGAAGGTTTGTTGCATTCTGGAAGAAGTATGGCCTTTTTGGTGTTTCTTTTTTAACCCCCGTGGTGTTTTCTCCGGTATTAGGCGCATTGCTCGTCAATGCTTTTGGAGGATCTAAAAAGAAGATTATTACCTATATGCTTATCAGTGCCGTATTTTGGGCATTCGTTTTAACTAAATTCTCTTATCTTATTCCTCAGATCGTCCCATAAAATATCCTTCATGTCAGATGGTGCTCCTGTCCTTTACAAGACCTGATCCTATTTATCTTCACTAAGATTATTCCTTAATTACAATATATTGTAATTTTGAGGAAAATTAGAAGCACATAATGGATGAGCAACCAAGCATAAAAGCGCTGGGATATCTTGATTTGCCAGTGGAGGAAGGCCTTGACCTGGCAAGTGAAATTGCAAATCTGAAAAAGGAAAAAAATGTCGTAATTCTTGGTCATTTTTACATTACCCCTGAACTGCAGGATATATCGGATTTTGTTGGAGATAGTCTTGGCCTTTCTCAGGAGGCCGAAAAGACTTCTGCGGATATAATTGTTTTTTTAGGAGTACACTTTATGGCTGAAACAGCCAAAATTCTAAATCCATCAAAAAAGGTCCTTATCCCTGATCTTAACGCCTCATGCTCTCTGGCAGAATCAGCCCCTGCGGATGCATTCAAGGCATTTAAGGACAAGTATCCTGATCATAAAGTTATTAGCTATATAAACTGTACTGCTGATATTAAGACTTTGTCAGATGTGATCTGCACATCTTCCAATGCTGTAAAGATCGTTGAAAGCTTCGATAAAGATACTAAGCTTATCTTTGCTCCTGACAAAAACCTCGGGAACTATATCAACGGACTTACCGGGAGAGAAATGGTATTATGGGACGGGGCATGTATGGTTCATGAACAGTATTCACTGGAAAAGATCCTTGATTTAAAAAGCAAATATCCTGATGCTAAATTTATTGCTCATCCTGAATGTGAAAAACCGCTTTTAATCATAGCAGATTTTATTGGTTCTACTACTGCACTTCTTAATTATACCATTAATTCAAAAGATAATCGTTTTATTGTTGCTACTGAAAGCGGTATTCTGCATCAGATGAAGAAATCTTCACCTGGAAAGATTTTCATGCCGGCACCCTCTGTTGATGCTACCTGTGGTTGTAATGATTGTAGTTACATGAAGTTGAACACCATGGAGAAGCTATACCTTACTTTAAAATATGAACAACCCGAGGTGATCCTGAAGGAGGAAATTATGGATAAAGCACGTATCCCCATACTCAGGATGTTGGAAATTTCGAAAAATTTATAATTTGACCTTGGAAAGATTTGAATCAGAATATTTAATTATTGGATCCGGGATTGCAGGATTAAATCTGGCATTGCAGATGGCAGAATCAGGGAAAGTCAATGTTATATCAAAGACAAATCTTGATGAAACCAATACCAATTATGCCCAGGGTGGTATTGCTACGGTAACAACTGAATCAGATAGTTTCGAATCACATATAAATGATACGCTCATGGCGGGAGCGGATTTATGTCACAAGGATGCTGTGGAGGTTATGGTATCTGAAGGGCCGGATCGTATTAATGATTTGATAGACTGGGGTGTTAATTTCTCCAGGTCCAAGGAAAGTTCTGATTATGAACTTGCCAGGGAGGGTGGACATTCGGTGAGCAGGATCTTTCATGTTAAAGATTTCACAGGGGCTGAAATTCAAAAAGTTTTACTCGAAAGAGCAAACGAACACCCGAACATTCAGTTGTTTGAAGATTATTATGCCATTGACCTGATAACCGATCACCATGTTCTGGGCAACCTTCAGGCAGCCTTCAACATCTGTTTTGGTGCCTATGTTTTTTCAAAAAATGACAGGAAAGTACATGTTTTCAGATCGGGATATACCATTCTTGCAACTGGTGGAGGCTCCAGAGTTTTTCAATACTCTACCAATCCGGAAACCTCAACCGGTGACGGTGTCGCTATGGCTTACCGGGCAGGTGTGCGTATTGCAAATATGGAGTTTGTCCAGTTTCATCCAACTGCTTTATATGAGCCGGGACATCGACTTTTCTTAATATCGGAAGCACTTCGCGGATATGGCGGTATTATTAAAAACCTGGACGGAGAAGCATTTGTAAAAAAGTATGATAGCAGGGGAGAATTAGCTCCACGTGATATTGTATCCAGAGCTATAGACTCCGAAATGAAAAAAAGACGGGAAGACCATGTATGGCTGGATATGACTCATCTGGACCATAATAAAGTCCGCCAGCGATTTCCAAAGATCTATGAATACTGCCTTAAGGAAATAAACGTTGATATTTCCAAGGACCCAATACCTGTTGTTCCGGCTGCACATTATTTATGTGGAGGCATTATGACCTCCTTAAATGGACAAACCTCCATGCAAAATCTCTTTGCCTGTGGCGAAACGGCACATACAGGTGTACATGGGGCAAACAGGCTTGCAAGCAACAGCCTGCTCGAGGCCCTGGTTTTCAGTTATCGGATCTCAGAAAAACTGAAAACAAAACTAAAGAGGAATTTTGATGATGTGCTGATACCTGAGTGGGATGAGACTGGCGTCCTTAACATGGATGAGTGGTTTTTAATTAAACATAATTTAAAGCAAATCCAAAGCCTGATGTGGAATTATGTAGGCATTGTAAGGTCAAAACAGACCCTGGAAAGGGCCTTCCGCAGAATTAAACTTATATATGAGGAAACAGAAAACTATTATCAGAGAACAAAAATTTCTTCAGAGCTGCTAGAATTACGCAATATGGCTGCCATAGCCTATATGATCATTTTATCGGCATTAAGAAGGAATGAAAGCCGGGGCTGCCACTATATGAAAGACTATCCCGAATCCATGGATAGATTCCTGAAAGATACAATAATATAATTAGGCCGGAAAACATGGCATGCCATGAGGGCCCTGGCAAAAAATCAATCTATCAAAGATTTTAGATGATTTCCGTTCCAAATTCATATCTTACAGGCCATTATTCCACAAATAAAAGAATTACAATAAATTCAAAATCAGACAACCATAATTCAAAAAATAATTATTTATTTTAGCACGAAAATTTGGTTTGTAGATGGCCGCTAGAAAAGAGTATAGTATGCTGTTGTTGAACAAACTCATTCAATTCAAAAGGATTTTATATTCTGTACAGGTAAAATTTAAACTTATCAATACCTACTAACCCTGTTTATTTTAAATGAAAATATCTAAAAAGCTCACTTGGATAAGTGTATCCATTCTGATAATAGTCATAATTGTTTTATTGGTATTGCCTGGATTTGTTAAAAGATATGCCATAAAGCATAGCAAAGATCTTATCGGAAGGCAAATTCACGTGGAAGAATTAAAGTTGAATTATTTTACTGGTTCGATTAAAGTATTCGATTTTGAGATGTATGAAGCTGATGAAAAGAATATCTTTATTTCATTTGATACATTGATCGTGATCCTGAAACCTTACCAGTTTTTTATGGATGAATTTATACTTGAAAGAATGTATTTAGAGGGATTAAATGTAAATATCATCCATATCGATTCCATTTTCAATTTTGATGATCTTCTGGTTTTTCATGCCAAACCAGAAGATACTGTCCAGTCTAATTCAACAGATGATCAGCCCTTTCAATACCATTTCTCAAATCTGGAACTGAAAAATGCTGAATTTAATTTTGATGACCGGAACGTAAATAAAGCGACCCGTTTGAAGGAGATTTCCTTTTTTATTCCGTATATCGGATGGAATCAGGAAGACAAAAGTGAGGCTGGATTACGGTTTTCGTTTGAGGAAGAAGGATATTTTGAATCAACCCTCTTTGTAGATCCCAATCTGGGAGAATATGAAGCACATATTACCGTAGACCATCTCTCATTGGATGCCTTTAATGAATATGTCGCAGAGAATGCAAAAATAAGTAAAGTAGATGGTCTTTTTAATTCCGAGATCACCATAGCAGGGAACATCAATATGGTGGAAAGTTCACTGGTTTCAGGTTCCATTGAAATATCAGATTTCCTTATGGAAGACCTCCAGAGCAAGCCGTTTATAGGTGTAAAAAAGCTTAATTGTGAGATCAAAGAAATAGATCTTCAGAACAATTCATTCATTGTTGATTCATTGCTGATTTTCGAACCATATGTATACTTTGAATTGGATTCGAGCAGCAATAATCTTTTTGAAATATTCGAATTGAATTCCAATGTAGAAGATTCTGCAGATACCGGACAAAGTGTATCCCTTGAAAATGACACACTGGAAGGAAAGCCCCTTGTTTATGACATAAATAACATGCACATTGAGGAAGGCATATTAGACTATACAGATAACCTGACAGGAACCCCATTCAAATACAATTTAAGTGAATTAATCCTGAATACCGACAGTATCAAAAGCAATTCGGAGTGGGTAGAACTATATACCCAAATGTTACTGAACAAACGCGGAAAATTAGTAGCTGAAGTTGGATTGAATCCGGCCAATCCAATGGATATAGAGTTAAACTATGTAATCACTGATTTCCAATTAAGTGACCTTAATATATATTCCCGACACTATATGGGATTCCCAATTGTTTATGGTGAAATGTATTATAAATCAACAACACACATCAAGGATGGCCAATTACAAAGTGTAAACAGATTGGTGATTGAGCATGCCGAGCTGGGAAATAAATCCGGGGGCCTGCATGATCTTCCTTTGAAATTTGCTCTGTTCCTTTTGAAAGACAGGGATGGAGTGATTGATCTTGATGTTCCTGTCCGCGGAGATTTAAAGGATCCCGAGGTAAATATAGGAAGAATCGTTTGGAATACTTTTAAAAATTTGATCGTGAAGGTAGCCTCAGCCCCATTTGATTTTCTTGCTGGCCTTGTTAGTGTGGATCCCAAAGATATTCAGGCCATAGACTATGCATACGGAGATACCACGCTTTCCGATAAAATAGGGAAGCAGCTCGATATACTCCTCGAGCTTGAGCAGAAAAAGGAGGGATTGGATATTGAACTCATTTATTTCAATGATATAGAGAAAGAAAAAGACAAGGTGGCAGTAGATTCTGTCGGAAGACTATACAGTCTAAAATCAGGTAAGGAATATAATCCGGATAATCCAGAATTTGAAGAATTTCTTTTACAGGAATCTGGTTCAGATTCCATAGATATCCATAAAGCAGCCAGAATGATTGTAACTGAGCAGGTTATTGATTCAATTGTACATGTATTTGCTATGACCCGCAAACAAAATCTCGAGCAATATTTGGTTTCAAGAAACGACAGTACGCAGATCAGGTTTGTATTATCCAATCTGGAATCACCAAAGAATGTAGGGGCCACACCTACATTTGAGGTTAAGTATTCAATGAAAGATTCAGAAATCGAAAACAGGTAAGGGGTATTGCAGCTTCATTCCTTATTATCAGTAATGGAATTGATCTTTTAACTTATACGGCTCCAATTAACAGCGTCGCGGCGCAGTGTTGCGATATGGTTTTTAATATTGCTGTTTTGTTCTTTGATCAGTTCCGAATCATCCTCCAGGATAGATTTTGCTGACTCTCTCGCAATTTGCAGGATTTTCCCATCCTTTGCTATATCCGCGATCAGAAGATCCAACACACCACTTTGTTGTGTTCCCATTAAATCGCCCGGCCCCCGAAGAGATAAATCAGTATTGGCGATTTCAAATCCATTGTTTGTCCTTACCATAGTCTCAAGCCGGGTTTTCGCATCACTGCTTAGTTTCTGACTGCACATTAAAATACAATATGATTGTTCCGCGCCCCTTCCAACCCTTCCTCGTAATTGGTGAAGTTGTGCCAGACCGAATCGCTCTGCATTTTCGATTACCATAACAGATGCATTGGGGACATCAACACCTACTTCTATAACTGTTGTGGAAACCATGATCTGAGTTTCCTTATTTATAAACCGCTTCATTTCAAAGTCTTTATCGGCTGATTTCATTTTTCCATGAACAATGCTCAACTGGTATTCGGGAAATGCACGTGAAAGACTTTCATACCCGTCCATCAAATGTTTCAGATCAAGTTTTTCAGATTCCTCAATCAATGGATATACAATATAGATTTGTCCTCCTGCCTGTATTTGCTTCCGGATGAATCCAAAAACTTTCAAGCGGTTTTCATCAAATTGCAAAACTGTCTTAATTGGCTTTCTGCCGGCAGGAAGTTCATCAATCACCGATACCTCGAGGTCCCCGTATAAGGTCATCGCCAGGGTCCTCGGAATCGGGGTTGCGGTCATAACCAGGACATGAGGGGGGATATCCATATTTTTTTTCCATAGTTTAGCACGTTGGGCCACACCAAACCGATGTTGTTCATCAACAATAGCAAACCCCAGGTTTTTAAACCTGACATTGTCTTCAATCAAAGCATGGGTACCAACAATTATGTCGATTTTTCCGGATTCAAGGTCGTCAAGAATTTCTTTACGAATACTTTTTTTTGTCGATCCGGTTAAAATGGCGATCCTCAATTTCAATTTATCAGCATATTTTTTTAATCCATTATAATGCTGCTCTGTCAGGATTTCGGTGGGTGCCATCATGACGGTTTGAGCATTATTTTCAATAGCCAGCAACATAGAAATAAATGCTACAATGGTTTTTCCTGAACCTACGTCACCTTGCAGAAGCCTATTCATCTGATGACCGGATTTCATATCAGAGAAAATTTCTCTGATAACCTTTTTTTGAGCTTTAGTCAGTTCAAAAGGAAGATGTCTATGATAAAATTCATTAAGAAGTGAGGTTTTTGCAAATACCTGACCTCTGAATCGATTGTATCTGGAAAGCTTTAGTTTTAATAACCTGAGTTGTAAATAAAAGAATTCCTCAAACTTCAATCTGAACCGGGCTGCGGTGAGATTGCTGTTGTCGACAGGGAAATGTATGTTCTTATATGCAGTATCCCTTTTCATTAAATTAAAATCACGGATTAATTTTTCAGGAAGGGATTCTTTGATATAAGATGGAGCTTTTAAAATCAGTTCCTTCTGAAGCTTTGCAATGACCTTACTGTCTATGTACTTCGATTTTAGTTTCTCAGTAGTTGGATATACAGGTTGCAGAAATAAGCTATCCTTCTTTATTTCTGCATTTATATCTATTTCAGGATGACCAATATACAATCTGGACTTAAAAATATTTGGTTTCCCAAAAACAAGATATTCGACTTCCGGTTTTAATTTTTTAATGATCCACTTTGCCCCCTGGAACCATATAAGGTCAATTTCACCTGTATCATCAGAAAAGTGAGCTGTAAGCCTCTGTTTATAAGGTTTACCGGATAGTTCATAATCACGGATAAATCCTTTGATCTGGACATATGGCATGGTGGCATTTATCTGCTTGATCTTATGAATCCGGGTTCTGTCTTCATACCTGAAAGGGAAATATTGAATAAGGTCACCAAAAGTGTAAATATTAAGTTCTTTGTTCAACAGACCAGCCCTTTGAGGGCCTACCCCTTTAAGAAATTCAATCTTGGTTTCAAAAAAGCCAGCCATTATTACCTATTTCTCCACTGCAAAGTATTTAGAAGATGAATTATGTCGTTTTTAATATATTGAATGGCTGGTGCAAGCGAGTCATTTTGCGTTGCAGTCTTGAAATATAATGCACCCCTCATAAAATGCTTCAGAGAATCGGTGGTCACGAATTGGATTTGAGTTGGTACTTCCCCGCTTATTTCTGCAATGGAGGCTGTATAACCATTTTTGGTAAACATAATGATTTCATCTATAGCATATGCCTTGATCTGGTGCTGAGAAGTTAGCTTGTATGCATCACTTAAATACTCTTTCATTAGCTCCTGCTTGCCATATATAGGCTTGTAGGTGATCTGAATATCTGCCAGCAGCGTATCATATACAAGATCAATCCAATATCTCTCATCCGTTAGACCTGATCTGTCTTTATATTGTTCTTTGACCTTATTCATATAAGTCCATGTGGTATCTGTATTCAATCTCGCCAATTTAGAAATTTCAAAATAGTAGGGCAATGTATCAGGGATCCCGACATACTCGTGATCGGGTAATTCAATTCTGTTATACCCTTTTGGTTTCGGCATATAATCAGATGTACAACTAAAAAATAAGAGGAGAATAATTAGTTTAAATATTTTCAAGGCAGATTTGATTTCTTTATATGATTGTATTTGTTTTAACAAAGATCCTTATCCTTTTAATCCTTCTGTTGTCAACTGCCACTACCGTAAAGACCAGACCACCGAATTGGATCTTTTCACCCACTCTTGGGATTTTAGAACTTAGCTCGAGGATCAAACCGGCAAGGGATTCGCTTTCACCTTTAACGTCGTCAAAAATAGAAGGATCTTTTCCAATTATCTTACAGAAGTCATTTAATGAAGTCCTACCCTCAAAAACGTATGTGTTTTCATCCAATTTATTATACGCAATCTCATCGACGTCAAATTCATCACGTATTTCTCCCACAATTTCTTCTATAATATCTTCCAGGGTAATTAATCCTGACGTTCCCCCATATTCGTCTACAACAATTGAAATATGAACTCTTTTCTCCTGGAAATCTTTAAGCAGACTATCTATCTTTTTGTTTTCGGGAACAAAATACCCTGGTCTTAATAAGGGTTGCCATTTAAAACTCTCATCCCTGTCCAGATATGGCAAGAGGTCTTTAATGTACAGGATACCTTCAATCTTATCAATCGTCTCCCGGAAAATAGGAATTCGGGAAAACCCACACTTGTTGATTTTATCCATAAGATCATGAAAATCCAATTCGATATCAAAGGCAGTTATTTCAAGTCTGGATTTCATAACCTGCTTTACTGATAAAGTCCCGAAATTTACAATACCCTTCAATATCTCCTTCTCTTCTTCTGTAGCCTGTCCGTTGGCTGTTATCTCCAGGGCCTTATGAATTTCTTCTTTGGAGATATCATAGTTTTTTCTTTCAATCCTTCTTTCAACTACCCTGCTAAATGAAAGAAGAAACCAGGAAAGAGGGCTAAACAATGATTCTGCCAAAACCATTAACCTGGAAGTCATGCTGGCAAAAGCAATATTATTAGAATTGGCATACACCTTAGGAATGATCTCTCCAAAAAATACAATGGCAAAAGTTGTAATAAATGTAAGCGAGATAATAACAATTCCCGTCAGGGTAGTAGTTCCATAAATCCTCCAGGTGATAAATGTTGCCAGGGTAACAATTCCTACATTTATAAAATTATTAAATATCAGAATTGTTGCCAGAAGTTTCTGAGGATTCTTAATAAGATTATAGATTCGTTTTTCTCCTTTTGTGTTGCTGTATCTAAATGCATTGATCTGATTTTTAGATAGGGAAAAGAAGGCTACCTCCGATCCCGATACAAGTGCGGATAAAACCAGTAATACACTCAGTATTACACCACTGATTATATAAAATGGGAGCAAGTTACCGGACAATAAGATAAAAAGATGACAACAATGATATGGATCGTCCAAAATCGTAAGTTTTATTTCTAAAATGGAAGATCATCAGTTTCCTCTGGAAGATCAACAGGGCTAGCCGGCGGTGTGGTTGATGGACTGGAAGATTCATAACCACCCTCATTAGATGCAGGACGCCCACCAAGCATATTCATATTTTGACCGACAATTTCTGTACTATATTTTGTTATCCCATCTTTATCCTGATAGGAACGGGTCTGCAATTTACCTTCTAAATATACCTGGTTTCCTTTTTTTAAATATTTTTCAGCAATTTCAGCTAAACCTCTCCATAACACGATATTATGCCACTCGGTCTGGTCAACTCGCTGGCCAGTATTTCTATCATTATAAGATTCAGTGGTCGCTATAGAAAAACGTGCGACTTTAACACCACTTTCCAATGTTCTGACTTCAGGATCGCGTCCTAGATTTCCAACTAAAATAACCTTATTTACGCCTGCCATAATTATTAAATTTTACTGGTTGAACTTAATTTAAAATCAAAAATAATTAAAATATTCCTTCCTTCAAATAATTATCAATCAATACGGGTTTTGGCAGGTTTTCAATTTGATCGAAATCATAAAAATTGCCGTTATCAAATGAATTGGACAACAATTTATTAATAGGAATATTTAAATCGATATAATAGAAAGTTGCATGAATTACCTGATGAGTTAAAACATGTTTATACTCTTTGATATGGTGGATCTGCCATTCCACCTCTTTCGTTATTCCCTGATCATTCAAGAACACCATCATATCTGTTATTTTCTCATCAGACTCTATAAGTTGAAAATCATACAAGCCTTTCCAGATGTCATTTTTAATCCTTTGGTTCATAAATATACCCTTATTGTTACCCAGAACCAGATAATTGAAAAATCGATTCCTCTTTTTCTTTTTACTGGATTTAACAGGCCTTTCCAATTGGTTCTTCAAGGAATAAGATTCGCAACTCAGAATTAGAGTGCAGGCCTCACAACCTGGATTTTTAGGAATACACTGAAGTGCCCCAAATTCCATAATAGCCTGGTTAAAATCTCCCGGATTATCATCTATAATCAATGCTTGTGCTAAATCCAGAAAAACTTTATTCCCTGCAGTAGAGTTTATATCCTGTTCAATATTGAATAATCTGGATAGTACACGGTATACATTCCCATCCAGTACCGGGACAGGTTCTCTAAAGCAAATTGATGCAATTGCTGCTGCCGTATATGATCCTATACCAGGTAATTTTTTTAGTTCTGTAAAAGACTCAGGAAATATACCCCCGTAATCAGACACAATTTTTTTTGCACACTTGTGTAAGTTCCGGGCCCGGGTATAATAGCCTAATCCCTGCCATTGGAGGAGGACTTCTTCTTCACTTGCTTTTGCCAGGTTCCTAATTGTAGGGAACCTTTTTATGAAGTTCCTATAGTACGGTAGTCCTTGAGAAACCCGGGTTTGCTGAAGCATTATCTCAGAAAGCCAGACTTTATATGGTTCAGTCGTCTGACGCCAGGGTAAGTCTCTGCGATTGACAGCGTACCAATTTAGTATTGCCTTTGTATATCCACTTAATTTCAATGCTATCTTCAGACGTATTCCAATTGTAAAAATACAAATCTCTCAATTTTGTTTGTATTTTATTTCCATTATAGGATACGAGGATATATTTTTGTGCACCAAAATATTTGGTTATTAAGTATTTACAGATTTTTATAAACTATTAGGATCGTGACAAAAGCTGAGATTATTTCGAAAATTTCTGACCAGACAGGTATTGATAAAGCAGACGTACAAGTAACTGTAGAGGCACTTTTCAGTGTTGTTAAGCAATCAATGGCTGAAGGAGAAAATATATATGTAAGGGGATTTGGAAGTTTCGTTAATAAAAAGAGGGCCAAAAAAGTGGCCAGGAACATTTCTAAAAACACCGCCATTATTATAGATGAACATTTTGTTCCAAGTTTCAAACCTTCCAAGGTATTTATCGAGAAAATTAAAAGTAGCGATAAAGTTAAAAGTACCAATTGATAATTCTTTTGCTTAATCAGGATTAGAGGGGAGATGCAGAAGCACAGGATTATACTCATATTATCATCATTGGTTTTAATTATTGTTTTATACTTCCTGCCAAGGGTGGTTATAGACAATGAGCAGGACCAGGCTATAGGAAATTCTTCTTCTGGGCAGGAGGAAAATAAAGCTGATGAAACGGACAGTGAGATCCTGAATTTACATTCCGTTGAGATAACCGATGAGGATAACACTAAAATAGACAAATTCAAAATCGAGATTGATTCTGAGGGATCGGATCGCCTTGCATTAGCAGATTCTTTATCAAGGTTATATTCATCTTACAATCAATTTGATAGTGCAGCAAAGTATTTCGAAATAATTGCTGAAATAAAACCTGATCCCGGTGAATTTGAGAAAACGGGGAATGCCTATTATGATGCCCTGGGATTTGCCATGGATAAGGAAATGGCAAATACCTATAGTGACAAAGCAAGATATTATTTTGAGGAACTGTTGAAAGATGATCCATCCCGGCTGGATATAAAGAATAAGCTGGCGATGACATACATATCTTCTGCAAATCCTATGCAGGGCATTACATTGCTTCGGGAGATATTAGAGGCAGATCCTGAGAATGAAAATGGTCTTTTTAACATGGGGATTTTAGCAATTCAGTCAGGACAATACGAAAGAGCTAGTGAAAGATTCAAAAATCTAGTATCTTTGTACCCTCAAAATCTTCAGGCTCAGTTTTATTTAGGATTGTGTTATTTTGAATTAAGAGAAAAAGATAACGCAAGAAGACAGTTTGAGCTGGTTAAAAGTATGGAAAGTGATCCGGCGGTTTTGGCAACAATAGATGGATATCTAAAAGAGTTGAACTAATAAAATTATTTATATTTTAAAAATATTTATTTATGCCTTGCGGTAAAAAAAGAAAACGACATAAAATAGCGACGCACAAAAGAAAGAAGCGTCTAAGAAAAAACAGACATAAGAAGAAATAATTAAATTAGATCTTCTTCGATATCATATTTAATAAGGGACGTAAATATAGACAATACCTTGAATAACAATCTAATCGTTAATGCAACACAACAAGGATGTCGGATAGCCCTGGTAAAAAATAAGGATCTTGTAGAATTTCATTACGAAGAAGAATCTAGACGATTTAAAGTAGGAGACATTTATCTGGGAATAGTAAAAAAAGTAGTTCCTGGTTTAAATGCTGCATTTATTGATATAGGATTTGACAAAGATGCATTCCTGCATTATCTGGATCTGGGTCCACAGGTAAGTTCATTAAAAAAGTTTACACACTTTGCACTTACCCGGAAAAACACTTCTTCTAAACTTTCTCAATTCAGGCTTGAGCCTGATATTGTAAAAACAGGCAAGATCACTCAGGTTTTAACAAAAAACCAACAGGTCTTAGTACAAGTTGTAAAAGAACCGATCTCCACAAAGGGGCCGAGACTTTCGTGTGAAATTTCTCTGGCCGGCAGGTACGTAGTGCTTGTACCATTTTCCAACACGGTAAGTATATCCAAAAAGATTGCCAACCCTGATGAAAGAAACCGCTTATCCCGGTTGATCAATAGCATCCGACCTAAAAACTTTGGTTTAATTATCAGAACCGTGGCCGAGGGTAGAGATGTTGCTGAGTTAGACAGTGATCTAAACAACCTCATGAAAAGTTGGTCTGATGGGGTCAGAAAGCTTAAACATGCAAGGCCAAAAGCAAAAATAATAGGTGAAGTGGGCAGAGTCTCTACCATTTTAAGGGATATGCTTAACGAATCCTTTGATATGATCAGCGTCGATAGTAAACCCATCTACGACGAGGTAAAATCATATATTAAACAGATTGCCCCGGACAAAGAGAAAATCCTAAAACTCTATAACGGTAAATCCAAGATATTCGAGCAGTTTGGAATTGAAAAACAATTAAAGACATTATTCGGTCCCACAGTTAGTCTTCCCGGAGGAGGATATATTGTGATCGAGCATACTGAAGCCTTACATGTTATTGATGTAAACAGTGGAAATAAATCCAATTCAGAAAAGAATCAGGAAACCACTGCATTGAATGTAAATATGGAAGCTGCCAGAGAGATTGCCCGGCAACTGCGGCTTCGGGATATGGGCGGGATTATCGTGATCGACTTTATTGATATGCGAAATACTGAAAATAAGAAAAAGTTATTTTCAGCAATGAAGGAGGAAATGAAACTCGACCGTTCGAAATTCACCATATTACCATTGTCGAAGTTTGGCCTTATGCAAATAACAAGGCAACGTGTGCGGCCTGAACTAAGTATGCCAGTACAGGAAAGTTGTCCCACCTGCAACGGGACCGGGAAAGTTTCAGCTACCATTCTTGTTTCAGATAATATTGAGAAAAATCTTGATTTTATTCTTTCCAAGCAAAATGAAAAGAAATTGACCCTCGCCGTGCATCCGTATCTGTATGCTTATTTTAAGCAGGGATTTTTCTCTATCCGTATGAAATGGTTTTATAAATATCACAAATGGGTGAATCTGGAGATGGACTCATCACTCGGGATCGCCGATTTCAGATTTCTAAATGGGATGGGCGAGGAAATAGAGATCGGATTATAATTCTCGGACATGACAGATAAATTAGAAGCTATAAAGAACAGGTTCATTGAAGTTGGTGAAATGCTGGTTCAGCCCGACATCATGTCTGACATGAATAATTATTCCAAATTAAGCAAAGAATACAAGGACCTGGAAAGAATAGTGAATAAGTACGATGAATATCAAAAAGTCCTTAATGATATTGAAAGTGCGAAAGCCCTGCTGGAAACAGAAAAAGATCCTGAATTCAGGAATATGGCAAAGGCTGAACTTGATAAACTCAACCCCGAAAAAGTTAATATTGAAGAAGAGCTTAAGCAGCTCCTGATCCCCAAAGATCCCAATGACAGTAAAAATGCCATACTTGAGATCAGGGCCGGTACTGGCGGAGATGAAGCGGCCATCTTTGCCGGCGACTTATTCAGGATGTACCAGCGATTCTGCGAAAGGATGAAATGGAAATTGAACCTCCTTGATTTGACAGATGGTACTTCCGGCGGATATAAGGAAATAATTTGTACTGTTTCCGGAGAGGATGTTTATGGAAAGTTAAAGTTTGAATCAGGGGTCCACAGGGTTCAAAGGGTGCCAACAACAGAGACTCAGGGACGTGTACATACCTCTGCCGCAAGCGTTGCCGTATTACCGGAAATGGAAGATGTAGAGGTTGAAATTGACATGAACGATGTCAGAAAGGATACATTTTGCTCATCCGGCCCCGGAGGACAATCTGTGAACACCACATATTCAGCAATCCGGTTGACTCATATCCCCTCAGGTATTGTAGTTTCATGCCAGGACGAAAAATCCCAATTAAAGAATCTTGATAAAGCTTTAAAAGTATTGAGGTCCAGATTATATGAAATGGAACTCAAAAAGCACAATGAGCAAATAGGGGAAAAAAGAAAATCGATGGTAGGAAGCGGGGACAGGTCTGATAAGATACGTACATATAATTTCCCCCAAAGCCGGGTTACTGATCACAGAATAAATTATTCTGTTTATAATCTTCAATCGGTGATGGACGGTGATATTGAAGATTTTATTGAGAAGTTGAGAATCGCGGAAAATGCCGAAAGGCTGAAAGTGGGACAGTCTGAAAATTAGGTTTGAAAACCAGTTATATATTTTATTTGACCATATTTTCAATCATTCTGCTATCCTGTGTGAATGATGATGAAGTCATTTCTGAAAATCCCGGATATCAACTAAGCTTTTCCACAGACACAGTTACTTTTGATACCGTTTTTACATCTTTAGGAAGCATAACCAAGCGTTTCATTGTCCACAACCAGAATCCTAATGCGCTCATCATAGAGAATATATATGTTGGCAACGGGAATGAATCCCCGTATTCGATAACCGTTTCCGGATATGAATCGAATAATGTTGAAAATCAGCAAATTTTGGGCAATGATAGCTTATTGGTTCTGGTAACCGTAGAGATCGATCCTTCAAATGAATCTTTGCCATTTATAGTCAGAGATTCCGTGGTGTTCATTACGAACGGTAATGTTCAGGATGTTAAACTCCAAAGTTGGGGCCAGAATGCAAATTTTCTTGGAAATATTGTTCTTGAATGTGACACTCAATGGTCTGCAGATCTACCATATTTTCTGTATGGATCAATTTTAATTGACACCCTCTGTACCTTACACATTGAGAAGAACGTACAGATATTTTCCTCTTTTGAAACATATATCTTCGTGAGAGGCTCATTGCAGATCAAAGGAGAAGCTGATGCCCGGGTAGTATTGAGAAATGAACGGCTGGAGCCTGAATATGAGAACCTTCCCGGACAATGGGGCGGTTTCATTTTTCTGGAAGGAAGTAATAATAACCTTATTGAATATACCGATATCAGAAATGTTCAATATGGCATTCGATTAGGAACGCCAGATGCTGATTCAATTCCTGATATTATTTTAAACAATGTTCGGATTGAAAATTCAGCAGTCGCTGGAATTGCAGCCTTCAATTCAGATCTCCTGGCTGAAAACACACTCATCAATACTTCAACGGGCTATGTGGTTGGTAACTTCGCAGGGGGTTATTACACCTACAATCATTGCAGTATCGCTAATTTTCCTGTCGCCTTTTTCAGCGGTGATGCAGCCTTTGTAGTCACTGATAACCTGGACCTGGAAGATGGTTCTAATTTGTATAACTCATTAAACATTTCCTTATCAAATACTATTGTCTGGGGTAACCTCGAAGAGGAGATGGTCCTGAATCTTTCTCAGCCTGATCAATCACATATTCAGACGCGGAACAGTATTTTAAAAACCTCGTTAGATATCTTTGAAGGGGAAGGTACTTTTTTGAGCACAGAAACAGATTTTATGCAATTCAAGGATATATATAATTATGATTATACACCCGATTCATTATCTCCTGCCATCGATAATGCTTTGGGATCAGAAATGGAATATGATCTCTTCGGATTGCAGAGGGATTCCTTACCCGATATTGGATCTATAGAATATTTATTGAACAATTGATATGAAGTTTTTTCAAAAGGAAATGATCCTCCCAAGGTACAGAAGGGGATTTCATCTGATCACTGATCAAATACGGGATGAATTCAGTGATATAAAAAACATAGACATAGGAATTCTGCACATCCTTGTCAAGCATACTTCTGCTGGAATAACCATTAACGAAAACGCAGATCCAACGGTAAGGCAGGATTTTGAAAGTCATTTTAACAAATCGGTTCCTGAAAATGCCCCCTATTATCGTCATAATTATGAAGGCCCTGATGATATGCCAGCTCATATCAAAACATCAATTGTTGGTAATGAAATTAGTATTCCAATTACAAAAGGAAAGTTGAACCTCGGAACCTGGCAGGGAATATACTTCTGTGAATTCAGAAATTACGGGATCAACCGGCATATTGTACTGACGGCTTATGGAGAATAGTTAATTTATTAAGCGATAACCCCTCCTGATGAAAAACCGGGATATTTATATCCATTATCCAAACCAACCTATGGCTCGGACTTGTAAGTCAGGATAATAAATTCGTTAATTTTGAAATTTGGATTTTAAATACTGAGCTGTATATCCGGTATTTTTCTTCAACAGTTCCTCAGGTGTACCTTCAAATACAATATGTCCTCCATTTTTATCGCCCCCTTCCGGACCAAGGTCAATGATCCAGTCGGCAGATTTAATAATCTCCATATTATGTTCGATCATTATTACAGAATTTCCCTGATTGATCAAGCCCTGGACTGATTTTAGCAGTTTGTTGATATCATGAAAATGCAGACCGGTCGTGGGTTCATCGAATATGAATAAAATATGACCTTGTGAAGCAGTTTTTCCTTTACCCAGAAAATAAGCAAGCTTCACGCGCTGGGCTTCACCACCACTCAGAGAATTTGATGATTGACCTAATCTGATATATCCTAATCCAACTTCCTGCAATGGCTTCAGACGATTAACAACAGCTGCATCCCTGTCGAAAAAATCAATGGCTTCATCAACCGTCAGCTCAAGCACTTCCTGAATATTCTTTCCTTTGTACTGTACATTGAGAATCTCATTCTTGAACCTGCTTCCCTTACAACTGTCACACGTAAGGTAGATATCAGCCATAAATTGCATTTCTATTTTAATAATACCCTCCCCCTGACAGGTTTCACATCTTCCTCCATCCACATTAAATGAGAAATGGGAAGGCTTGTATCCACGCTGTACTGACAGTTGTTGTTCAGAAAATAACTTACGTATGGCATCATACGCTTTAACATAAGTAACGGGATTGGAGCGGGAGGATTTCCCGATGGGGTTTTGATCGATATATTCAACCTGAAGTATTCTATCAACTGATCCTTCAAGCCTGTCAAATTTTCCAATTGAATCAGACATTAGACCGAGCCGCTTAGCCAAAGCCGGATATAAAATATTTTTAACCAGTGTGGATTTTCCTGAGCCACTAACACCTGTGATAACCGATAAAATACCAAGGGGGATATTTACATTAATGTTTTTAAGGTTATTTTCACGCGCTCCCAAAATTTGAATTTGTTCCTTCCAGGATCTTCTCCTGGTTGGGATTTGGATTGTGTCAAGATGATTTAAATATCTCGCAGTATATGATGTTGAATTTTCACGAATTTGGGATTGGGATCCCTGGAAAACCAACTCGCCACCATGAGAACCAGCGTCTGGTCCTATATCAATTATCTGATCAGCATTTACCATGATCTCTTCCTCATGTTCAACTACAATAACGGTATTGCCAAGGTCCCTGAGGGATTTCAATACCTCTATTAATCTATTGGTATCACGTGGGTGGAGACCTATACTGGGTTCATCTAATATATACATGGAACCAACCAGCGCACTTCCCAGGGATGTTGCCAATCTGATTCTTTGATATTCCCCCCCTGAAAGGGATGATGTAAGACGGTTTAACGTTAGATATCCAAGTCCCACTAAATCAAGGTAGTTAAGCCGGCTTTTAATTTCCGTTAATAACTGCTTGCTGATTTTTTCTTCAATACCATCAATTTTAAGATTATTAAAAAATGAAACAGAATCACTAACAGGCATTAAAACCAGATCCGAAATAGGCCTGTTATTTATTTTAACATAATCCGCATCTTCCCTTAAGCGTGTTCCTCTGCATTTCGGACAAATCGTACGTCCCCTGTAACGGCTTAATAAAACTCTATACTGTATTTTATGCGTCTTCGAACTGATGTAATCAAAGAACTGATGTATCCCTTTAAAATACTTGTTCCCATTCCAAAGTAACTCATACTCTTCTGAACTTAATTCATTTAATGGCCTGTGAATTGGAAAATCAAATTCCAAAGCGTTATCCAATAACCTGCGAAGCCATTTTTTCATAGTTTCAGATCGCCAGGGAACGATAGCGCCTTCATAAACTGATAAGCTTTTATCTGGTATTACGAGATCTTCATCAATACCTAAAATTTTCCCAAAGCCTTCACATTTTTTGCATGCACCATATGGATTGTTGAAACTGAATAAATTAACACTAGGTTCTTCAAAGGTTATCCCGTCCAGTTCAAACCGGTCGCTGAACTCTCTGGTTATTTTTCCGTTTACATCCACGATGCCTGATCCATGCCCCTCGAAAAAAGCTGTTTGAACAGAATCAGCAATTCTATACTGATTATCTTCATCATTATGTACAACTGATGTACGATCAATTAATACCTGGATATCTTCAATATCAATGTACTTATCCAATTCGGTTAATGCGTCTTCCACAAGGATAACATCTTTGCCAATCCTGATGCGGGAAAAACCCTTGCTTAAAAGAATATTTAGCTCCTGTTCAAGTGTTCTATCCGGATGTATATGCAATGGGGCGAAGACCATTATTTTGTCCCCTTTCTCAAAGGAATATATCCAATCCACCACAGAGGTAACTGTATCTCTCTTTACCTCCTTATGGCTGATTGGAGAATATGTCTTACCAATCCTGGCATACAGTAATTTCAGATAATCGTAAATCTCTGTGGTCGTCCCCACGGTAGATCTGGGATTTTTTGTGTTCGCTTTTTGTTCAATCGCAATTGCGGGAGACACACCTTGAATGAAATCGACATCCGGTTTTTCCATCCGGCCAAGAAATTGTCTTGCATATGAACTAAGACTTTCCACGTACATTCTTTGTCCTTCAGCAAACAATGTGTCAAAAGCCAGGGAAGACTTTCCTGATCCGGACAATCCGGTAATTACGATAAACTTATTTCTTGGGATGGCAACATTGAGGTTTTTTAGATTATTAACCCTTGCTCCTTTAATAATGATATATTCTTTTGGATCCAATTTATCCAATTCAAACAGTTCTCTGGTGGCCTTAATTTCATCCATTTAATAGCAAAGATAATATCAGGAACTTTCTAATTGGTAATTTGTTATCAAGAGATTGTAATATTCCAAAATTTGGAATTTTAATTTATTTTGGGAAAAATAAAAAAATATTTTTTTGTGAAATTTTTGTATTTTACCCGGAATTTTGAGCTTTCAGACTTTAATTTGTATGCAAAATAAACGTTATAACTTATTGCATATCAGCCACATAACCCTAGTTTAGTTAAAGTATATATTTAAAATAGTACTATTTTTAAATGATTTTGGATTAATTGTTGTTTTACAGTTAATCAAACACATGTAAGATATTTTAAAAATATTGTTGTTTTATAAAATCATATTATATACTTTGGCAGTCCCAATTAAAAAAATTGTTAAACCTTAAACAGAATACAATATGATATAAACCTCTACGTTTACTAATTGAGATACATAATGAATAGGAACGAGGTAAGTGACAAAAAATTAGTTTCAGCGTACATTAAAGGTAACGAAGAGGCTTTTGAACTATTGGTTGAAAGACACAAAAATAGGGTTTTTACAACAATTAATCTGATCGTCAGAGATAACTACTTAGCTGAGGATCTCTTACAAGAAACTTTCATAAAAGCAATCAAAACCATTAAATCTGGAAGATATAATGAAGAGGGTAAGTTTTTACCCTGGATATTGCGAATAGCCCATAACCTGGCTATTGACTATTTCAGAAGGGATAAAAGATATCCAACGATGGTTCTTGAAGATGGAAGTGCAGTCTTTAATAATCTTGATTTCTCTGAAGATTCTTATGAATCTTTACAAATACAAAAAGATACACATGATCGTCTTAAGCAATTCATTGAAGAATTGCCCCTTGTCCAAAGGGAAGTACTCGTAATGAGGCATTATATGAATATGAGTTTTAAAGAAATAGCAGAAGTGTCAGGTGTCAGTATCAATACAGCTCTTGGTAGAATGAGATATGCACTGATCAATCTGCGCAAAAAGATTACTGTTAATCGGTCTGCCTATGACAAAAACCTTTACCCGAAATGATCTGATAAGATATATCTATCAGGAAACAACTGAACGCGAAAAACAAGAAATCGAACAGAAATTATTGTTAGATAATAAATTGTTTGAAGAGTATAAGAATCTTGCTGAAGTAAGCATGGAATTGGACAGAGTAGACTTAAGTCCATCAGAAAAAACGATAAATAAAATCTTAAATTTTTCAAAATCTATAAATTTGCATTCAGCGTAGATTAAAACGAATGCAGAAAAAAGAAAGATTTAAATTATTAATCGATTATTTCACCAAGAACTTTCCGGAGCCCAAGACTGAATTAGAATATACCAATTCATTTCATTTATTGATAGCAGTTATCCTCAGTGCACAATGTACTGATAAGAGGATAAATATGGTCACTCCAGCGCTCTTCAGGGAATTTCCTACCCCTGAGCATTTAGCACATAGTAGTTTCGATGAAGTATTCCCCTACATTAAAAGTGTGACCTATCCCAATAGTAAAACCAGGCACCTGATCGGGATGGCTAAAATGTTGTATGAAGATTTTGACTCAAAGGTTCCTGAGACGGTAACTGACCTTCAGAAATTGCCCGGTGTAGGACGAAAAACAGCCAATGTGATTGCCTCCGTGATCTACAATCAACCCGTATTGGCTGTGGACACCCATGTTTTCAGGGTTTCCAAAAGAATAGGCCTGGCCAATTTAAATTCTAAAACACCCTTATCTGTTGAACAACAGTTGGTGAAAAATATTCCAAAAGACCTTATTGCCAAAGCTCATCACTGGTTGATTCTTCATGGTCGGTATGTATGTGTCGCTCGAAATCCAAAATGTGCTCAATGTGGATTACAGCGTTTTTGCAGGTATTATGAAAAAATATGACTTGAATCATATGAAGCTCTGAATCTTAATTTTTAGCCTTGAACATTCTCTACATACACCAATATTTTAAAATACCATCTGTAGGCGGAGCAATACGATCCTATTACATTGCTAAGGGAATGATCGAAAAAGGTCATCAAGTTCAGATGATCACGGCACATAATAAAAAAAATTATGAAAAAAAAGATATTGAAGGGATCACAGTACATTATCTACCCGTAAAGTATAGTAATCACTTTGGATTTTTAAGAAGGATTTATGCCTTTCTACAATTTGCTCATAAAGCCTATTATCTGGGACGAAAATTTGAGAAAATCGACCTCGTTTACGCTACATCCACCCCCCTGACAGTTGTGTTAACTGCTTTAAGATTAAGACAAAAAAAGCAAATACCATTTGTCTTTGAAATTAGAGATCTTTGGCCAGAGGCACCAATCAGGTTAAAAGAATTAAGGAATGTGTTTATCAAGGCATTATCCAGAAAGTTAGAAATAAAGGCTTACAGAGAAGCCTGTAAGATTATCGCCTTGTCCCCCGGGATATATGAATACGTTTCGAACCTCGTACCTGGTAAACCAATTTTTTTATGCCCGAATTTCTCAGATTGCACATTTTTTGAAAAGTCAGATAGAAAAAATACAGAACTACTGGAAAAGCATATAATAGGGAATGCCTTTGTAATCTCTTATTTTGGCGCCATTGGAAAAATAAATGCTCTGGAGTATTTTCTGGACCTGGTAAAAGCGGCTGAAGATCATAAAATGAATATAAGATTCTTTATTATCGGGGATGGGGCGATGCTATCGCAATTGCGTCGGCTTGTGGTAAAAAGAAATCTCAAAACGATCGAGTTTTTACCACACATGGATAAATTTAGATTAAAGAAATATTTATCGATTTGTGATGCAGCCTATATTTCCTTTATCAATAATCCCGTAATGAGACTGAATAGTCCGAATAAATTTTTTGATGCACTTGCAAGCGGTAAAATGGTGATAACCAATACCAGCGGTTGGATTCGCGATTTAGTCGAGGAAAATGAATGTGGATTTTATCTTGATCCTGAAAATCCAGAGGAATTTGTATCAATGATCAAACCTTTCATGGTGGAATCTCAGCTTAGTAAACAACAAAATAATGCCAGAAAATTAGCAGAAAGATCATTTGATAAGGATGAGCGAATCAAAAAGCTTATGAACTTTTTAACTACCTAAATATCCTGGTTTCTGGGCTTAAAACCTGATTTTTCAAAAATGATGCGTGAATTATTGTTTTTCATTAAATCTGGTAATGTCGCTTCTTTGCTATTCTCCATGAAGTCTTTTACGATTTCCCAGCCAATCCATCTGCCGATCCGGCCCGGGCAATTCTGACCAATTTCAAAAGTTTTAGGTCTTTCTGCTATAAACTTATCCTTAATGTGGTGGTTGGTATCAAACAGCACTTCATTTTCAATAAAATTTGCCCAGATAATCTCCTGGCCATGAAAAATATCTTCCATTTCTTTAGGAGAGTATCCAAGAAAAATTGAATCAGGCACACACGGCAACATCTGTTTTGAAAAATAAAATGCTTTCCCATAAAATATCATTTCACCCAATAAGGTTTTATCCCGCATATCGATTTTATTATAATTCTGAGACAACAATAATAAAGAATTTGGGACTATGTTTTCTTTACGATATCTCTTTAATATATAGTCCGGAATATCAACTGGCCGGTAAGAGGCTTCATTTCCAAGATAGTAATCCAGGCCGATAATTATCAGGCTATCCGACACATACATGTCATGGCTCAGTCCGGTAAATACAAATTGGATCTTTGGTGGTTTGAACTCAGGGTAATAATATTTGATCCTTTTAAATGAATTTTCAAACTGCATTGTGATGTCATCAAGATCACCATAAACACTTTCCGTTTCCTTCCAGAGGGTATCAATTGCAGGATTATGCAATAAATCATAAAACCTATTGATGAAAATGGAATCATAAGGATACTGAGACCTGGCCAGGAATATTTCACTAAATGATAGATTATCATCGAGGAGTTCTTTTAGCTCAGTTCTGGTATGAATTTTGAAGAGTTTCTTATCCAGCCTATCAATTTCGAGAGACAGGCTAATTTTCGAAATATCAGGCGATGGAATGCACGCATCCTTCGATGAACATGAATAGAAGGCAAGATAGATGCTTAATGAAAAGAGTAATAATAGATTCTTACTTACTTTATAGCGCATTTTAATATTTGATTAAGATCATTTACATTTGACAGTGGTGTACGTTCAATTTATTTTGACGCAAAAGTATTAAATAATTGTATGAAGAAATACTACATTCTGGTTTCCTTGATTCTATTCCTCTCAACCTACGCTGTAAGCCAGGTTAAGATCGGAGCCAATATTCTGCCAGGTATATCAGCAAACAGAATTTCTTCAGATTCTGATACAATTTCATTTAGTAACGATGGAGTGGGATATAGAATTGCATTGGGGATTCTTTTAGATTTTGAGACTAAGAAGAACTATTATTTCAGTACAGGTATTTACTGGTTCCCAGAAAGGGTGGGAATAAAAGCAGTAAGTACGGAGGGAGAAAAGCAACAATCCTTTAACCTTCAATATCTACATATCCCTCTAAATTTTAAGTTACTGACCGATGAATTCTCCATTGACAAATGGTTCTTTTTTCAATTTGGAATGGCCTTTGAAATGAAAATTGACGAATCTGGAAAATATTCAGAAGAAGTACACATTGAAAAATTCAATTTCTGGGATATCGTTCTGGATTTAGGGATTGGTATTGAAATGAAACTGGGTCAGAATACAGCATTATTTAGTGGCATAACCTATTACCGGGGATTGTTGAATGCTGTTAAACCACAACCTTACTTGCAAGATGAACTTACAATTAAAAATGACTATTGGGCCTTAAACCTTGGGATTAAATTTTAAATAAATATTACCAATACACACCTCCTCCTCATCTTAATTTCATGATTTTCAAAAAAATACTATGTTTGCTTTTATGGAAACCGAACAAATACGAAAAGAACTGAAAGAGAAAATCAAAAAAATTGATCCGATAGGTAAAAAACTGAAATTCAATCTGGATGGTGAGTTTATTTTAATTGATGGCAGTAGTCAGGTTAACGAGATTTCTGGAGAAGATGGGGAGGCGGATTGCACCATATCCATGACCAAGGATACTTATCTAAAATTACAGCGAAAGGAGATCAAGCCAATGATTGCGACACTGACTGGAAAAATAAAAGTAAAGGGTGATATTGGAGCTGCCCAGAAGTTAAAACAACTGATGTAGTGTGGAAAAACAACCAGAACTTTTTATTCAAAGGTCATCAATGCTCAACGCTATCAATGGCTTTGGATATTTTTTAAGAAAAACCGGAATTGATCCCTTCAGACTTGATGCGGATAAAATAATCCGCAGGGCTCAAAAAAAGC
>JAHEGY010000208.1 GCA_024644875.1 Cyclobacteriaceae bacterium | reverse complement strand
CCACCCTGACCCGGTATCTTTCTTCTTCTGGCAGGGAAAGGAGGGATTTGTTGGAGGTTATGATTATGCTACTGATGCAGGTACTATTCATGTAGGTGATGTAATCCAAAACAAAACCTCTAAATTGTGGCAATTCGGACCGGGTCTTCAGGGGCAGAACGCCAGGAGGAAACTCACCGATGACGGTAAGGCGTATGTCGAGCTTATGACAGGGACCTTTTCCAATAATCAACCAGGTTACGGCTGGTTCACTCCTCATTCCGTAAAGCAGGCCAAAAACTTCTGGTATCCTATCCGGGATCTTGAAATCGTAAAGAATGCCACCCTGGATGCCTCTGTCACCCTCCAGATGAGAGATGCGAAAACAGTTTTTCATGGATTCAACACGACAAGATCCTTTGAGGAGGCAAAGGCTACATTGAGTTATGGTAAAGAGATCCTGAACACCACCATCATCAAGATTGATCCGGCAAAACCCTTTACCGCAACCTATAAAAGTAAGGAAGAACTGGATGAGTATCAATTAAATGTTGAGCTCCGTGATAAGGATGGCAATTTGCTGGTATCCTACACGCCATATAAACCATCGCATCCTGAACTTCCGGAAGTGCAGGAAAGGCCGGCATTACCGGAGGAATTGGAATCCCTGGAAGACCTGTATCTTACGGGGAGATTTGTTGAACAATTCAGAAGACCCGGGGTTAATCCTGATGATTATTTCCTGAAAGCATTGAAGATATCCCCGGATGATTACCGGGTAAATACGGCACTTGGAATCCGCAGGGTTCATCAATGGAGGTATGAGGAAGCCGAGGAATACCTTCAAACTGCAGCTGATAAGCTTCGCGTCAAATACTACCAGCCCAAGGAGGGAGAGTTGTTTTATTATCTCGGATTAGCTGAGCTTGCATTGGGTAAAACGGATGAGGCCTACCGGAATTTCTCACAGTCGACCTGGTATTACGAATGGCATTCCTCCGGATTTTACCAGCTTGCATTGTTAGAAAGCAAAAAGGGCAATTACTCCAAAGCATTGGAGCATATCAAAAAGGCCTATTCCACCAATAACCTGGATGGCCGTATTGTGATCCTTTACTCCGCTCTGTTGAGAAAATCCGGTGAAAAAGAGAAGGCTCTGGAGCTAGTGAATAAACTCATTGATTTTGATCCAATCAATTTTACAGCCTATTATGAGAAGGAATTGATCATGGGAAATTATTCCATGGACAAATGGAAAAAATATATGCAGGATATTGAAAACAACTACCTGGATATCGTGGTGCATTATATGAATGCCGGTATGCTTGATGACGGTCTGCGTTTATTATCTTCCCTGGAGAAGCCATCCAATCCACTTGTGGGTTACTACCTGGCCTGGTTTAATGCTGAGAGCAATCAGCCTGATAAAGCCTTACAGCATTTGAAAAATGCCAGGGAAAAATCGGTCGATTATTGCTTCCCATACCGCCGCGAGACCCTTCAAGTGCTTGAAAATGCTATTGGTATGGCATCTGACAATGCCATACCCTATTACCTGCTTGGCAATCTATTGTATGACAAAAGACCTGGTGATGCTATAGAAGCGTGGAATGAAGCGCTGAAAGCGGATGATAAATTAGGGATGGTGTGGAGAAATCTGGCATTTGGGGCTTTTTATCATGAAAACAACACAGAAAAATCTGTTGAATATATGAAGAAGGCGATTGAGATTGATCCTGGCCATGCGGTATGGTATGCCGAATTGGAGTATTACTATGATCTATCCGATGAAGATTTCAGGGAATGCCTGGCCATAATGTCGGAACATATAGACGTGATCAAAAACGACATCACAGCACCTAAGAGTCTTGTAAAATTATATAATCTAAATGGGGAATATGATAAAGCCATCGGACTCCTGAATGAGCATCATTTCAGGACCTGGGAAGGTGGTCGTGTCATCTATTATCATTATGTAGATGCACATACCCTTAAGGCTCAGGAGTTAATAAAAAATGGACAAGCCGATGAAGCCATAAATGAACTCGAAATGGCAATGATTTATCCGGAAAACCTCGAAGTAGGCAAACCCCTGGACGATGAAAGAAATGCCATGATCTATTATTTTTTGGGAGAGGCCTATGAAATGAAAGGCAAGAGATCTAAAGCTAAAGAATGTTATACCAATAGTGTTGAGGCTGAAAACTCCAACGATTGGGCGGATCTTTTATATTACCAGGCAAGGTCCTATGAAAAACTTGGCCAGGCGGAAAAAGCTGAGGCGATATACAAGGAATTGATTGATAAGGGGGATGATCAACTGGCCAGAGGCCGGATTGGATCAGGGATAGGAATTGAAGAAAGTTCGGCAAAAGGGAACAGGGCTATTTCCGAGGCCTATTATCTCAAAGCTCTCGGTTTTTCAGGTTTGGACAAAAAAGAGGATGCAAAAGGGCTGTTTGCTGAAGCCCTGAAAACATATAAGAATAACCTGTGGGCAAACGTCCATATGCGATCAGTGAATTGATAGGATCCGGCACCAATGATTCCAAACATCACAGTGCCATGTCTTTACCTTTTCCTGACCGTATAAAGTTAGATTTTGAAACCCTATATAATATAATATGTTAAAATATCTATTCATTAGTCTGGTCCTGTCGCTTTTATTCATAAGTTGTACCCAACAACCCGCATCAAAGGAAGGCAATCAAGAAGATCCCGGGATACCCAATGTGGTATTCATAATATGTGATGATCTCAATGATTACTCGGGTCCATTTAAAGGACATCCCCAGGTCAAAACACCGAATATTGACAAGCTCGCTGTATCAGGGACGAAATTTACCAATGCTCACAGTAATGTGCCTGTCTGCCAGCCATCAAGGAACAGCCTTTTTACAGGCGTATACGCACATAATTCAAAAGATTTCGGGTGGACCAAGAATTTCGAACAGGAGGTATTGCAACATAATAAAACGCTTATGGAGTATCTCATGGAAAATGGTTATCATTTAGCAGGCAGTGGCAAGCTACTTCATGTAAATAAAAAGGAATACTGGCATGAATGGGGCGTGGATATCAACAATTACGGACCTTTTCCATTTAATGGAAAAGATCTGGTTGGTCATCCTTCCGTTCCGGAACCTTTCAGGAGTATAGGCCCGGTAGATGGCTCATTTGGTCCCATTTCTGATGTACCTTACTATCATGACAGCATTTCCGGTGGTAACAGAACTGGATGGGTGTATGACTGGAACAAAAATTTCATGAATTATACCGATGAAGAGAACAGGGATCTGCTGCCTGACGAGATGCACGCCCAGTGGGCTGTAGAAAAAATACGCCAGCTGGAAATGGGGGATAAAAACCAGCCCTTTTTCATGGGGGTAGGATTTGTACGACCACATACACCACTCCATGCACCAAAACGTTTCTTTGATATGTTCCCTCTCGATGAAATCGAACTTTCACTCATAAAACCAAATGATTGGGAAGATACCTATTATAAGGATATATACCCTGCCGATCGTAAAGGATTATGGTATTACCGTGACTTAAAAGAATCGTATGGCGGAGATGCTGAATTGGGTTTGAAGTACTTTGTGCAAGCATATCTTGCCTGCATCGCTTTTGTTGATGAGCAAATAGGGATGGTTGTCGATGCAGTGAATAATAGCAAGTTCAGGGATAACACCATCATTGTGCTGACTAGTGATCATGGCTGGCAAATGGGTGAAAAGAATTACCTGTTTAAGAACTCTCCGTGGGAGGAAAGTACCCGGATCCCAATGATCATAAAAGCCCCCGGCATACCTTCCGGCCAGACGGTTGATCATCCTGTTGCCCTTATCGACTTGTTCCCGACTATTGCAGAGATGTGCCAGCTAAAAGGAGATAACAGAAAAAATGAGAATGGAATACGTATTGGTGGATTCAGCCTTTTACCGTTTCTTGAGGATCCGGAAACGACCCTCTGGGAAGGCCCTGATGGCGCCCTCACGATGCTGGGGGTTGGTATAAACCAGGAAGAAGTCATGAAACAGACCTATTCATACCGTACAAAAGATTGGCGTTATATAAGGTATATGAACGGACAGGAGGAGCTTTATGACCTTCAAAGTGATCTTTACGAATGGGAAAACCTTGCCGATGATGAAAACCGTCAAGCGGTTAAAAAGAAAATGAACCAGGAGATGATGGACATTATTAACAAGGAGCTATAGCAATAACAGGGAACCATAGCAATAACAATTTTCATACCGCCCGCACTATCTGACTCCAAAAAGTAACAACAACCCAATGCCGACAAGTCCTGACAGTCCCATTATCAAAGACTGAACGGTATACGTCTTATAAAGGATATTTACAGGAACATTATGCAACCTGTTGAGCAGCCAGAAAAAACTGGAATTGGCATGAAATACACAGAAAGCACCGCATCCGGTCAGTGCGGCTATAACTTCTGGTGAATACGGAATACTCTCCATCATCGGGCCTAGAATCGAAGCTGCACCGATTAGAGAGACGGTTATAGATCCGGTGGCGCTGGTCAGAACTGCTGCCAGTAAAAACGGCAGTAAGAGGCCTAAATATGGGATCGAGGAGAAGTAGATTCCAATGGAATCCTGAACACCAGATTCTCGTATTACAAACCCGAATGCCCCACCTGCCCCGGTTATCATAATGACCAGGGCCGAT
>JAHEGY010000031.1:25867-43941 GCA_024644875.1 Cyclobacteriaceae bacterium | reverse complement strand
GACTCGTATATAAATTAAATGGATCACGACAACACAGAAAACATCAGGCGGCAGGAATTCGTGCCTATTTTGAAAATATCAAAGGATTAAGTCAGGAAGGATATATTGAACTTCATTATTTGAAGGAACTTGCCCCGGGGTATCTCTGGATATTTCCTCTAACGGGGAACCAGGCAAATGTCGGGCTTGGTTTACGAAGTGATATTGTATCCAGAAGAAAAATAAACCTCAGGCAAATACTGAAAAAATATATAAATGAAAATACCTATTTCAGGGAACGCTTTAAAAATGCACGTCAAATATCTGACATCAGCGGATACCCGCTTTCCCTGGGTGGAAGAAAAAGAAGTATATCTGGAGATAATTATCTCTTGGCTGGTGATGCTGCAAATCTTATTGAACCCCTATTTGGTGAGGGTATTGGTCATGCTATGTATAGTGGAAAATTCGCAGCTGAACATGTAATGAAATGTATAAATTCAAACAACTACTCTGCTATCTTTAACAGGCAGTATGATCAGGCTGTTTATCAAAAACTGGGATCAACACTATCCTTCAGCAAAATCATGCACACATTAGCCTTCTATCCGGGAATTATTCGATTTATAATTAACAGAGTCAGCAAAGACGAGGATCTGGAATATATGTTCACACAATTGATCAATGGGAATATTACAAAAACCCCTGGAAACGGCTTAAGATTTATTATTAAACTATTAACCGGCTATTAAATGGCGGTTATAATAGAATGATTATTATTTTGATTAATTTTAGACTTCTTTATCTAAATCTATATGAAAATAGAGGTTTCTAACGGTGAGCTAATCGATAAACTGAGTATACTTGAAATAAAACTCAATAAGATTCAGGATAGTGAAAAACTTAAAAATATACGCAAGGAGTATTCATTGCTCGAAAAAGCAGCCAGTCTGATAATTAAGAGAGATGATCCTCTGTACAGGCAGTTGCTGGATATAAATCAAAAATTGTGGGAAATTGAAGATAGGATCAGGGAATTGGAGAAGAATAAGGATTTTAGTTCCGAATTTATTGAAACTGCCAGGATGGTTTACTTCAATAACGACATTCGCGCCAAAATTAAACAAGAGATCAATCTAAAAACGAACTCTGATTTATTTGAAGAAAAATCATACGAAGATTACTGATTCATCACAAAATAAAAGCATACATCTTCTCGTCTTTCGTTTCTCTTCCATGGGAGACGTAGCCATGACCGTTCCGATATTAAAGGGCCTTTTAATTTCAAATAGTAAACTGACCATCACTATCGCAACCCGTCCTTTTTATACACCATTTTTTGATAACATACCGAGACTAAATGTCTTTCAATGTGATTTTCGGAACAAGTATAAAGGACTTCCGGGATTATTGAAACTTTTTGTTGACTTGAAATCATTAGCATCCTTTGATCATGTCATTGATCTTCACGGTGTGTTAAGAACAGGGATTTTAAATTTACTTTTTTCATTATCTGGCATTTCAGTGTCAAGCATTGATAAAGGCAGAACTGAAAAAAAGAAATTGATTAAAGGTCATACATTTAAAAATTTAAAAAGTACTTTCCAGAGATATCTTGATGTGTTCAACGCTTTAAATTTAGAATTTGAATATCCTCCGGTTCCAGTTATCATTTTAAATGAAACATTCAAAAATGAAGCACAATCTTTTATAAATAAAACCAATCCCGGAGAGATTTTTCGAATAGGTCTGGCCCCTTTTTCATTACACAAATTGAAAACATGGCCTGAAAGCTATACACTGGAACTAATAAAAATGCTTGAAGAAAGAACAAGTGCGACAATATATCTTTTTGGTGGAGGTGCTGAAGAAGTGTCTTTGCTGACAAGAATTAGTGCAAATTATAAAAGGTGTTTTAGTATGGCTGGAAAACTATCCCTGGGTTCTGAAATGGCCCTTATCCAACGTATGCAATTAATGATTACCATGGACTCTTCGAATATGCATCTATCCTCTCTTTTAGGTGTTAAAACGATTTCTATTTGGGGGGCGACGCATCCTTTCATAGGTTTTCAGGCTTATCAGCAAGAAATAGATAGAGATTTTCAAATATCCAAAGAAGAGCTTTCATGCCGGCCTTGTACTGTTTTTGGAAAGGGAAACTGCAGAAGAGGTGATTTTGCCTGTATGGTATGGCTTACTCCTCAGTTGGTTTTTGATAAATTAAAGAGATTGAATTTATTACCATCAATCAATAGCTTCGATTCGTAAATGTTGCAAAAAGCAATTTGGAAAATTTGGATTGATACCGGTGGAACATTTACGGATTGTATTGCCCATGATCCACAGGGTAAAAGATCCAGACTGAAGGTACTAAGTAAAAGTGCCCTTCGCGGAAGGATCCTTGAACAGACCTCACTCTCTACTTTTAAGGTGAAAATTAATTGGGGAATAGAAAAAAGTATATTCAATGGATATAATTTCAGGATCCTGGGAAAAAAACACGATTCTTTAAAAGTTCTTCATATAGATTTCTCAAATAAAACGATTAAAGTTGATCATGATCTTTCTATAAAAATAAGAGAAGTTCTTGATTTTGAAATATCCGCTGGTGAGGCTGCACCAATACTTGCTGCAAGATTGGCAACGGGGACGGCTTTAAATGAAAAACTGCCAGGGATAAATATGCGGCTGGGTTCTACAATTGGAACCAATGCCCTCCTGGAAAGGAAAGGTGCTCGAACATCACTGATAGTTACTTCAGGGTTTAAAGATCTCCTGCTTATTCGTGATCAGCAAAGACCCGATATTTTCAGTTTAAATATACCTGATAAAGAACCGCTTAATGAGAATGTTTTTGAAATTCAGGAAAGAATGTCCGCTAAAGGATATTGTATAAATAAACCGGATGAAAGTCATATAAATGATATAATAAAGAAACTACGAAAAAATAAAACTGAATCTATTGCCATTTCTTTTTTGCACAGTTATTTAAACCAGGATCATGAGAAAATATTAAGAAATAAACTAAAGGAGGAAGGCTTCCGATATATTACGAGCTCGGCTGAGATAGCACCGGTTATCAATTACCTGAACAGGACCGAAACAGCAACTGTAAATGCTTATCTCGACCCAAAAGTAAGGGAATACTTATCAAAGGTATTTGAAAATATTCCGAATGGGGACCTGAAGGTTATGACCAGTGCAGGGGGATTGGTAGATTATAAATATTTCCTGCCAAAGGACAGTCTTTTCAGCGGTCCGGCAGGGGGGATTGTCGGCGCAGCTGAAGCAGGAAGGAGAGCAAATATTCCAAGATTGATATCTTTTGACATGGGGGGAACAAGCACAGACGTGGCCAGATATGAAGCGAAATATGAATATCAATATGAAACCAGGGTTGGGGGCGCAACCATTATTAGTCCCTCTCTCAGTATTGAAACAGTAGCCAGCGGCGGAGGATCTATTTGCTCATTTGACGGCATGAAGTTTTCGGTAGAACCAGAAAGTGCTGGTTCAGAACCAGGACCGGCCTGCTACGGTGCCAATGGACCACTCACCATCACTGATGTCAATCTGCTGCTGGGCAGACTGGATGAAAATAACTTTGGGATCCCTGTAAACAAGACACTTGCCTGGAAAGCATTCAGGTCACTGACCGGTGACGCTTTATCAGAACATAAAGATCCTGAATCAATTCTGGAAGGATTTCTGCGAATAGTCAATGAAAAAATGGCCACGGCCATTCGAAAGATCTCGATCAATAAAGGGTATGATACATCTGAATATTCCCTGATCTCTTTTGGTGGTGCGGGGGGACAACATGCCTGCGATATTGCTGAGATTTTATCAATCAATAAGATCCTGGTACCCTATGATGCCGGATTGCTAAGTGCCGTTGGTATGGGTAACGCAAGAATTGAGAGATTCTACATTAAACAAGTGCTGAAAACGTATCAGCATATAAGGAAAAATCTTGAAGAAATTATCCGTGAATCAGAGGATAAGGCCGTTGAATTGTTGAAGGAGGAACATATCCTCGAAGAGAATATCTACATACGCGAAGTACTCCTGTACGCCAGGTTTATAGGACAGGAAACTTCTCTTGAAATCAATTATGAAGATCCGGATAGGATCCCTCAATCCTTTAGATATAAATATGAAAAGATATATGGTCACTGGATTGAGAACAGGGAAATAGAAATAGAATCCATAAAGGTAATTGCCGCCGAAAAACCTGAACATACTGTTATAGACTCCGTTCAAACGGATGCATACTTTCCTGTTCCGGAAAAATACCAGAAATCCTGGTTTGACAATACCTGGGTGGATGTTCCCGTATACGTCTGGGAGGATCTCGAGGCAGGAGCAGAAATTAAAGGACCAGCGTTGATAATCAGTAAGTTCACTGCTTTGGTTCTTAAAAAAACCTGGGATTTGAATATCGATAATCACAACCAGGCTGTAATGGAACTCAGACACGAGGAAAAAAAAGTTTCCCCCAGCAATCTGAACCAGAGCCATTTTAATGATTCAATTCAAATCGAGCTTTTTACGAACCGTTTCATTTCACTCGCAGAAGAAATGGGAGCTTTGCTTCGAAGATCCTCCTTTTCAGTCAATATAAAAGAAAGACTTGACTATTCCTGTGCACTTCTGGATCGGGATGGGGAACTGATCGTCAATGCCCCGCATATCCCAGTCCACCTGGGAGGCCTGGGCTTATGCGTCAGGAGCATAATAGAAAAATTCTTGATCAGACCTGGTCAGGTATTCATTACCAACCACCCTGGTTATGGAGGATCACATCTTCCGGATATAACACTTGTCGCTCCGGTATTTGACCAGAATGAGGTACTGACTGGATTTGTCGCTAACCGGGCTCATCATGCCGAGCTTGGTGGCAGCAGGCCGGGATCGATGCCTCCTGATGCTTCAAATTTACCTGAAGAAGGCAAAATAATACCACCCTTCTGCCTGGTTGAACAGGGACAGGCTGACTGGGTCCGAATAACAAACATACTTAACAGTAAGCCTTTCCCCACCAGAAGTATTGAAGAAAACATTGCTGACTTAACCGGATCTCTTGCTTCTATTCATGCTGGTTCTGAAGGTCTGAAAAAACTATGCAGATTGTATGGTACCTCTACTATTCAATACTATATGGAGTATCTTAAGGGTTATGCCAATCAAACATTGTTAATAAGACTGAAAAAATTTAAAAACAGAAGCTTAAAAGCAATGGAAAGGCTTGACGATGGCCATAAAATCAAGGTAAAGGTTTCCATCAGTGATCAAAAAATGATTTTCGATTTCACAGGATCTTCGGGAATACATCCTGGTAATATGAATGCCACACCGGCTATTGTAAGAAGTGCAGTGCTCTACGTTTTACGTTTACTTGTAGATGAAGATATTCCGCTCAATGAGGGATTGATGAGATCAGTGGACATCAAATTGCCTACCGGATTCTTAAATCCGGATTTCTATGATGACTTAAACAAATGTCCTGCAGTAGTAGGTGGAAATACTGAAACCAGTCAGAGATTGGTAGATGCTTTATTGAAGTCCTTCAATATTTCTGCATGTAGCCAGGGGACTATGAATAATTTTCTGTTTGGAAATGCTAAATTCAGCTATTATGAAACCATTGGTGGTGGTGTGGGTGCAACAGATGGACATCATGGGGCAAGCGCAGTCCATCAGCATATGACAAATACGAGGATCACGGATCCTGAGATCCTGGAATTCAGATATCCGGTCAGGTTGGACCGTTTTGGTATCCGTAAAAATTCCGGAGGTCAGGGCTTATGGAATGGGGGTGACGGAATAGAAAGAGTTATCACATTTCTTGAACCTTTAGAGATTACCATCCTTACCCAACATCGGAAGGAAATGCCATATGGTTTAGAAGGGGGAGAGCCGGGTAAAAGAGGACAGCAATATCTAATAACAAAAAATGGTGAAAAAATAAAACTTCAAGGTATCGATGCAAAGCATGTGGAAGCCGGAGATTCTATTGTAATATTTACCCCCGGTGGTGGTGGATATGGCAGAAGAGAATTATGATTTTTTTGCGCTGCAAAAGCAAAATTTTTCCATTTTATATTTTCTCGTTAAATGCTTTAAAAAAATCATCCCGGTATTTCTGACCGATAGGTAACATCATATCATGTATATTTACCTGATTTCCTTCAACATATTTAATGGCTTTCCTGTTCACGAGGTAGGATTTATGGATCCTGATACAATGTGTCTTCAGGTGTTCTTCCATGTTTTTAAGCGTCTCTGAAGCAATAATAACCTTTTCCTTTGTATGTATTTTTACATAATCGCCGTAAGATTGCACATAAAATAATTCTTCTATATTGATTTTATATATTCTTTTATCTGACTTGATCATCAGGTAATCAGGTTTCCCTTTAGCTGTTTCACTTTTATTCTTTTCTATAATTTCCCAGGCCTGCTGTAATTCAATGGCCTTATTCACGGCCTTCAGAAATCTGTCAAATGCGATAGGTTTCAGAAGATAATCCACGGCATCCAGTTCAAACCCTTCAACAGCATATTCTGCATAGGCCGTTGTGAAAATTATGAGCGGTGGATTTTCAAGTGTTTTTACAAAATTAATACCCGACAGCTTGGGCATATTAATATCCAGAAAGATCAGGTCGACAGTCTTGCTTCTAAGGAAATCAAGGGCTTCCAGGGCATCCGAACAGATTCCCTTAAGTTGCAACATAGGCGCATCCTCCACGAATTTTTCTAATACGTCCTGGGATAATGGTTCATCATCAACGATCAAACAGGATAATAATGTCATAATGAGATTTTCAATTCAACAACAAATGTATCCGGGGTATGTGCTATATTCAGATCATGGTTTTCATGATATAATAATTCAAGTCTTCGTTTAACGTTTTCTAAACCAAGTCCCTTGTATTCATTTTGATCTGTATCATCGACCTTACCGATATTGTTTTCTGAAAAAAACTGTGTTTCAGTATCCGTAACAATTATATTTATCCGGATAAACTGATTTATGGTATCGCCTTTCACACCATGTTTAAACGCATTTTCAATAAAAACAATCAATATTAAAGGGGCAATTTTCTGGTCCTTTATTTCCCCCTTAATATTCAAGGTGACTGATTCCGGATTTTTTGTCCTCAGTTTTTGAAGGTCAATATAGTTTTTTATAAAATCAATTTCTTTTTTGAGCGGCACTTCCTGTTCATTCGCCTCATAAATCATATATCTCATTACACTTGACAATTTTAAAATTACCTCCGGAGCCTGATCTGATTTTTGTAGCGTAAGAGAATATATGCTATTCAGGCTGTTAAAAAGGAAATGAGGATTAACCTGCGCTTTCAATGCTTTTAATTCATTGTGAATAAGCTCCTTTTCTTTTTCAGCAAGCTCTTTTTTAGAATCCGCCAGGTCGATCCAGGATTTTGATAATACGAATAAAGATGTCAGGCCCAGATATACGAGGAAGTATTTTAATAATTCGATATAATCATAAAAGACAATGAGGTAATAATTCGGAAATATAAGTTCTGATAGCACATCGAATGTGAACACATGGATCCCGTAGAATAATCCAAACAAGGCTATAAGTGATAAAATATATTTTAAATAATTCTGTTTGTTTAAAAAACGGGGGATCAGAAAATTTAAGTTAATATAAACCGCACATATAATACTTATGTGAAACAATGCAGTAAATAACTGATCAATTGTGGTTATTTTATTCGATATTGAGAAATGTTGAAGTAAAATATAATATGAAAGGGCCCAGAACAGCGTATGAAGAAGATACCTGTTCCGGACGATTTGTGCATAGGATAGCATATCCAATTGATTTATCTAATTTTAATAAATTTATCCGGATCTTCAAAGGCTTTTTCATCATCGGCATATTTCCTGATAAACTTTTGCAGCTCATCTGTTGAAGCCGTGATAACAATGTAATCATCGAATTGCTGGTGACGGATTCTGATCCTGTTTTGTTCAAATAATTCCTGAAGCCTGTCGTAAGAAAACATATATAAAACCAATTCATCATTTTCCCATTCAAATTTCAGGAATGAATGGGTAGGAATAAAATTCCTGAATAAATAATACTCTTCATCATCTTCATCATCTTCGTAATATTTGTAGTAAGGGTAGAGGTCTATAAAATAATGATCACCAACCTCAAGGATGGCGGCTTCAAAAGAAACTGTTTGTTCCTTTAGCTCATCCAGGTCCTCAGCAATAAAATATGCCTCTTCTTTACCGGAATAAAAGTCAATCACAGTTTGCTTTTTCGCTTCCATATACCTGAAAATAAATTTATTATCATCCAGTCTCTCAAAGGACACGAATAGTTTTCCTTCATCAGTATCCTCCCAAAGACCAAGAACCTCCGGCATTTCGAGAAGATCCTCCTCATTATACAAGGGATTAAGAGAGAAAATGGTACAGGACTGTCCTGTAAATAGAATAATTGCCAGTAATACTAAATATCGTGTTTTCATGTCTCTAAATTTATATTTGCAGGTATTATGAAATTTTTAACCTTTAATCTGACATTATATAAAAGCAAGCTATTTCCGATTGATAGCATTTGATTTCATATCCTTTAGATTTAATTTCTATGGAAAATTCGGTCAGAATGATAAAACCAGCAAATAATCTCGATGAACAGGAGAATTCTCAGGATGAAATGATATAAAAGGATCGTTTTACTCGATTTTAGTCATTACCTGTACCGCCAGGTAATCATTACCGCCATCATAAGAATGATCCCAGCCATTGCTTTTTAAATTACTGACGATATACTTATTCAAAAAGCCGTGACCCACCAGGATTACTTTTTTATTTTCTCTGGCAGCTTTATCCAATAGTTCCGCAGCTATCTCAACTCTTGATTTTTCTGATCGAAAACCGGGAATATCATTAGAGTGAAGGCCAATCATCCATAAAAATCTGGATAAACCTGTCCAGCCTTTTATTGGCAATAGTAATGGTAGTGGTGTTATTTCTCTCTGGAATTCAATGAAAATAGAATCCACAATTAGTACAGCATCATCACCAAAAACTTTCAGTGCGGTATCATATGCCCTGAAGAGGGAACTGCTGAAGATCTTTACTTCTGCATCTGGCTCCAAAATCACCGGTGGTTTTAAAATATGTCTTACCCCAACAGTATCATAAGCTTCTATATAATTTCTTGCGCCTTTGTAGCTAAACCACCCATTCCTATTAATCTCAGGATCGCCATGCCGGATGAGTATTATCTGAAGAATTTTTCTTTTTTTAAGGGACTCACTTTTGTTATTAGGATAAAATCTCAAAGGCTTATCCTTGTTTTTTTTGTACCAGGACCTGATTTCTGAATAGGCATTTTTATCGATAGACTCATCGTCAGCGGCCCATAAATATGAACACAATATAAAGCCGATATATAAAAACTTAATCAAAATATAATGCGATACTGAACAGGTAAAGGTATACAGTAAATATATTTATAGTCCAAGGGGCCCGTAGAGCCAGAATGATTCTGCAAAATTTACTGATTTTATGACATTTAAACATATTTTTTGCCTGTTGATTGTATATCTTTGTGGTTCAATTTTTTGGAAAGGTTCTTTGCAGATTTTTCTTATAAAATAATAATTCGAATTCAATAGATTTTCTTTAATCAAAATAGTTATTTATGAAATCAGGTAAAAAATATGTTTACTTTTTTGCTGCCAATAAATCAGATGGAAAGGCAGAAATGAAAAACTTACTCGGGGGTAAGGGGGCCAACCTTGCTGAAATGTGCAATATTGGTATTCCTGTTCCTCCTGGTTTTACGATTACAACAGAAGTTTGTACAGAGTTTTACGAGAACAACAGAAACTATCCTGCTGGATTGGAAGAGGAGGTAGCCGCCACCATTAAGAAGGTGGAGGAAGAAATGGGGATGACCTTTGGTGATCCGAATAATCCTTTACTCTTGTCCGTGAGATCCGGTGCCAGGGCTTCGATGCCTGGTATGATGGATACAGTGCTTAACTTAGGCTTGAATGATGTAATTGTTGAAGGTTTGGCAAAACTTTCAGGTAAGCCCAGGTTTGCTTGGGATTCTTACAGAAGGTTTGTTCAGATGTACGGTGATGTCGTACTGGATTTGAAACCGGTTAACAAAGAAGATGAGGATCCTTTCGAGGTGATCATCGAGGAGAAGAAAAAAGCTAAAGGTGTTGAACTGGATACTGACCTTACCACCGAGGATCTTAAGGAGCTTGTTTCAGAATTCAAGCAAGCTATTAAAAGAGAAACCGGAAGAGATTTTCCGGAAGATCCCATGGAGCAATTATGGGGGGCTGTAGGTGCCGTTTTTGGTAGCTGGATGAATGACAGGGCCAAAAGATATCGTGCACTGAATAATATTCCTTCAAACTGGGGTACTGCTGTTAATGTACAGACCATGGTTTACGGAAACATGGGTGATGATTGTGCCACAGGTGTAGCCTTTACCAGGGACCCGGCAACAGGTAACCGTAAGTTTTATGGTGAATATCTTGTAAATGCACAGGGTGAAGATGTTGTTGCGGGTATCAGAACACCTCAACCGGTTAATTCTTCAACACAGAGTGATGATTCACAGGTAACACTCGAGGATTTGATGCCGGAACCTTATGCTGATCTTGTTGCTATTTACCAGAAACTGGAGGAACATTATAAGGATATGCAGGATATTGAATTCACCATCCAGCAAGGAAGATTATGGATGCTTCAAACCCGAAACGGTAAACGTACAGCAGAAGCTGCTGTCAGAATTGCGGTTGAGATGGAAGAAGAAGGACTCATCGATAAGAAAACAGCTGTATTACGCGTATCTCCTGAAGCACTTGATCAATTATTACACCCAATGTTTGATCCTAAGGCTGATAAGATAACTTTGGCTAAAGGTTTGCCCGCCTCACCTGGTGCCGCAACAGGCCGAATCGTATTCCATGCTGACGAAGCAGAAGAATGGGCGGCAAAAGGTGAAGATGTTATTCTGGTCAGAATTGAAACATCCCCCGAGGATATTGGTGGAATGCACGTCGCAAAAGGTATTTTAACCTCACGTGGTGGAATGACCTCCCATGCTGCCGTGGTAGCAAGGGGTATGGGAACCTGTTGTGTGGCCGGTTGCAGTGCAATCAACATTAACTATAAGGCCAAAACCATGTCAGTAGGTGGTTCAACATTCAACGAAGGAGATTGGATCTCTCTTGATGGTTCAGCGGGTACTGTCCTTGAAGGAAAAGTGCCTACCATTGATCCTGAGTTATCAGGTAACTTTAGCACGTTAATGGAATGGGCAGATGAGTTCAGAACTATCAATGTTCGAACAAATGCCGATACTCCACATGATTCTGATGTTGCCAGAAATTTTGGAGCTGAAGGAATTGGCCTTTGCCGAACAGAACATATGTTCTTTGAAGGTGACCGCATCAAAGCGGTAAGAGAAATGATCTTATCTGACGACGAAGCCGGAAGAAGAAAAGCATTGGAGAAATTATTGCCTTACCAGCGGGACGATTTTTATGGTATTTTTAAAGCCATGCATGATCTTCCTGTAACTGTAAGAACACTGGATCCACCATTACATGAATTCCTGCCGCATGAAGCTGAAAACCAGCAGGAAATGGCAGATGAAATGGGAATTACTCTTGAAGAAGTAAAATCCAAAGTAGCAGCCCTTCATGAATTTAACCCAATGTTGGGTCACAGAGGTTGCCGCTTGGGTGTTACTTATCCTGAGATTACTGAGATGCAGGCAAGAGCGATCATGGAAGCTGCATGTCAGCTGACCAAAGAGGGTGTAAAGGTTTTTCCTGAAATTATGATCCCGTTAATTGGAACAAAAGCTGAACTTTCTGATCAGAAAGCTGTCGTTAGGGCTACTTGTGAAAAAGTGCAGGAAGAAATGGGTGCCAAGGTTGATTATATGATCGGAACTATGATCGAGATTCCCCGGGCCGCCTTGACTGCCGATAAGGTAGCTGAAGAGGCTGAGTTCTTCTCATTTGGAACCAATGACCTTACTCAAATGGCATTTGGTTACAGCCGTGATGATGCTGGAACATTTTTACCTGAATATGTGCAAAAGGAAATCCTTCCGGATGATCCTTTCCAGACACTCGATCAGGAAGGTGTTGGTCAATTGATCGAAATTGGGGTTCAAAGAGGACGTCAAACTAAGCCAGACCTGAAAGTGGGTATCTGTGGTGAGCATGGTGGTGATCCAAGATCTGTTGAGTTCTGTCACAGGGTTGGTATGAACTATGTAAGTTGTTCACCATTCCGAGTACCTATAGCCAGACTTGCTGCTGCTCAGGCTGCTGTAAGGGAAAGTTAATAGAATTAAATATTAGCGATAATAAATTGAGCCTGCCGGATGTTCCGGCAGGCTTTTTTATTAAATTCGAACAGCAGTTAATTCTATATGATAACAATATGAGCTGCCCTAATGAAGCAATAAAGAAAGATCTTTAATATGCAGAATCCTATACTACTGGTCAATCATATCGGATATGAACCATCATCACCTAAAAAGGTGTTATTTCAGTCCCGGAAAAATCTTAATCCGGATATTTTCTGCATAAAAAACCCGGATAATGAAGTTTTATTCGAGGGGAAGTTTATCCATGGTGGAAAGACAGATCAGTGGCATACAGGATATGCTTATACCGGTGATTTCTCTGAATTTCAACCTGAAGGGAAATATCAAATATCCTGCAATATTGAAAACGAGCGAATAGAAAGCAGCTGGTTCAGAATTGAAAAAAATATTATTCAGAATTCTTGTTTGCCTCTCCTTTTAAAAGGGTTTCAGTCCAGGCATCCGGAAAAAATATACGAAGCAAAAGATAAGAATATTTCTTTTTTCGGGGATAGAAATGATCAGGTCGATGTTCAAGGTGGTTGGTATGATGCTTCCGGAGATGTGAGCAAGTATTTGAGTCATTTGAGTTTTTCTAACTTCATGAATCCTCAACAAATCCCTTTAGTAGTCTGGAATATGCTGGAAGCCGCTGAAAAAAAAGATGCTGGAACTTTAATAGATACCAATTATCATAAGGAACTCATTAAAGAAGCTTGTTATGGCGCTGATTTTCTGGTCAGGATGCAGGACCCGGAAGGATATTTTTATATGACTGTCTTTGATAACTGGAGCGGAGATCCGGAAAAGCGGGAGATATGTGCGTACAAAGGGCAGAATGGTGTCCGGTCGGCCGACTATCAGGCTGGCTTTCGTCAGGGTGGCGGAATGGCCATAGCTGCATTGGCCAGGGCAGGCAGATCCGGTGTGGATGGGGTATTCTCCAGAGAGCAATATATACAAAAGGCTGTGCTTGGATTTGACCACCTGTTAAAAAATAACCAGGAATATCTGGACAACAGGACAGAAAATATCATTGATGACTATTGTTTTCTATTGGCTGCCGTAGAATTGTACAAAACAATAAAAGCGGACCGCTATCTGGATCATTCCAGAATTAGGTCCCAGATGTTGATCAACCGTTTATATACAGATTCAAACTACTCAGGTTGGTGGCGGGCTGATGAAAACGGGATGAGACCTTTTTTCCATGCCTCGGATGCCGGATTACCCTTGATTGCTTTGTGTAAATTTCTGGAGATAGAAGAGGATAAAAACTTTCGTGAAGAAATAATATTGAGCATACAGACAGCAGCAGATTTTGAAATTGAAATTACAAATGAAATCGCAAATCCATTCGGCTATCCAAGACAGTATGTAAAAGCAGTGGATGAGACTGAACCGAAAACATCTTTTTTTATTCCCCATTATAATGAAACTGGATACTGGTGGCAGGGGGAAAACGCCCGGATTGCCTCTCTGGCTTCTGCTTTACTAATGGTTAAACCATATCTCACAAACGAATCCAAAAAGAAAGCAGAGGTATACGTACAGGATCAGATCAACTGGATATTGGGATTGAATCCCTTCAATGCATGCATGCTGGATGGTGCAGGACATAATAATCCTGAATATTTTGAATCCGTAAACGTTAACTATCGCGGGGGAATATGCAATGGGATTACTTCAGGGTTTAAAAGTGAGTCAAATATCGCATTTATGCCGCTCCCATACAATAATGATCCGGCACATCAATGGCGCTGGTCTGAGCAATGGATCCCGCATGCTGCCTGGTTTATGCTTGCCTTATCTCATTTTTAAAAGAGTAGATCTAGAATCTGTTCGATTATCTGTTGCAAATGATTAACTTAGATAGGAATAATAATCTTAAATACTATGTATCTGAAAATTGATGATTTTGTCAATGAATGGAATGAAGAAACAGAATCCACTTTAAAAATTTTTTCTAATATTCCGGATTCTGAGAAATCTGTTAAAGAAAATGAAAACATACGTTCCCTTGAGCGCCTGGCATGGCATATAACACAAACTGTAACTGAAATGCCAAAAAGCTGTAGTATTACCGAAAAAGATCCCCTTGAAAACATGGATATTCCCGCCAGTTTTTCTGAAATAATTGACCTGTACCAGGAACAAAGTAAGAAACTTGCCAAGGCGATTGAAAAAAACTGGACTGATGCTGATCTTATCCGGAAAATGAAAATATACGGACAGGAATGGGAGGGTCGCAAAATTCTGTCTATACTGGTAAAACATCAGATTCATCACCGGGCGCAAATGACTATCCTGATGCGGTTACTGAATTTGAAAGTTCCTGGTTTATATGGCCCCGCTAAGGAAGAATGGTCTAAATATGGCATGGAAGCCCAGGAATAATTTTAACATATCCGGATCTCTTTCCAATTTAATTTATCCACCATGAAGAATTACTATATCTTTTTTACTGTTTTTCTGTTTTTTAATGTTGCTTCAGCTCAAACACCAGGGTTATATGTTAAAGATGTGTCAAACCCTGTAATTAACCTAAATGGTACCTGGCAGATCTGCCTTGATCCTCCGGAGAATTTCCGGGATATCGAGGAAGACAATATAAGTTGGAACAATATTCAGGTTCCCGGGGAAGTCATGATGCAGGGATATGCGATAAAACATGATATTCCCTTTTTCTATAAAAAATCCTTTGTCCTTCCTTCAGATTTTCATGGACATTTAATCAAACTTCGATTCGAGGGTGTTTACAGCTATGCACGCGTATGGGTGAATGGAAGATATATCCGTGAACATCATGGTGGATTTACTGCCTGGGATTGCGATATTACTGATGCCATAAATCCGGGCGATTCTGTTAAATTAATTCTCGAGCTTACTGACAGGGCCGATGAAATTTCTTTTGCCAGTGGGTATGCCAAACATCAGATAGGAGGTATACTTAGAAATGTAAGTCTGCTTGCCTTACCCTTATCCTATCCGGAAAATATTACAGTAAAAACTGATTTTGATGAAAACTATGAAAATGCTGTTCTGAAAGTTTCCGGAGATATAAAAAATCTTCAAAAGGATATTCAAATAGCTATTGCGCTTCAAAATTCAAAAAACAAATCGGAAATACCGCTTGAACATAATAGTATTGAACTGAACGAAAAAAATTCATTTCAGTTTACAAATATCGTTTTAAAGCCTGCAAAATGGGATGCAGAACACCCTGACCTGTATAATCTGGTAATTTCTTTAATGATAAAAGAGGAAATACTATGGAGGAAAGAATACCTAATAGGATTTCGTGAAATAGAGATTATGGGAAACAAGCTTCTGGTTAATGGAAAAGAAGTAAAACTCCGGGGTGCCTGCCGTCATGATATTCATCCATTGCTGGGAAGACTTTCGACACCAGAATATGATCTGAAAGATGTATTGCTGGCCAAGGAAGCTAATATGAACTTCATCCGGACATCACATTATCCTCCCTCTGAAAATTTTTTAGACCTGTGTGATGAATATGGATTGTATGTGGAAGATGAAACAGCTGTATGCTTCGTGGGATCGCATCGTACTGAAGAATACAGACCCGGCGATACAGAAAATGATCCTGAGTATACGGATCAGTACCTTTCTCAATTGGCAGAGATGGTAAACAATCATAAGAACCATCCCTCTGTTATAATGTGGTCCATTGGAAACGAAAATGAATTTGGATCAAATTTTAAAAAATCTTTTGAATGGGTCAAAGAAAACGATGAAACCCGTCCCGTTATATTCAGCTACCCGGGAAAAGTCCCTGAAGATGTTAATTCCTATGAAATTCTGAGTATGCATTATCCGGATACATCCGGTAATATGAATCAATATGGAATAAAAACTGCCGGATTTGGTTTTAATGAAATGCCTGTAATATTTGACGAATGGGCTCACGTTGCCTGTTACAATAATTTTACAGTCATTGAGGATCCCAATATCCGTGATTTCTGGGGAAGAAGCCTTGATATGATGTGGAAGAAAACCTTTGAGGCAAATGGTGCTTTGGGTGGGGCGATCTGGGGTATGATCGATGAAACTTTTATGCTGCCTGATTCACTGCCAGGTTATAATGAATGGTGGGGCAAGATAGACAAGAATGTGATCCCTGCTGCCTATACAGGAAATACCATTGGTTATGGGGAATGGGGGATTATAGACACCTGGCGAAGGAAAAAACCAGAATTCTGGAATGTAAAAAAGGCATATTCGCCTGTTAGACTATTAAAAACTGAAGTGAACGATTATGTAAGTGGTGAGATGGTGAGCATTCCTTTGTATAATCGATTCGACCATACGAATATTCAAGAATTGGTGATTAAGCTTTATTGTAAGGAAGAGGAAAAGTTAATTGCTTCCCCAAATATTGATCCACATACAAAAGGATTGATTAAATTTCATCTGGATAATTGGGAACCGGGAGTACCGGCAATTATCGAATTTTCAAACAGTAATGGCGACCTGATTGATAAATATGAATTGTACCTTACGAGTCCAGATCCAAAGGTTGATCCGGACGTGTCAGCCGGTGATGTTAAGATTGAAAAAACCAGGGATCATTTGATCGCGATCTGTAATAATCATACAAAAATCCTGTTCGATAGAAAAACCGGGTTGATTCAGAAAGTCCTTAAGCCTGATGATACTCTATCGGTTTCCGGTCCGTATATCAATCTTCGAATAAAAGGAAAAGCTGTCATGTATTCCTACTATGAAATAATGGATCTGGGGAAAGACTGGACATTAAAAAAGTTGTCATATAAAGTTGATCCAGATTGTGCAGAATTTAAAATAAGAGGAAAAACCGGTAACCTGCCAGAGGTGGAATTTAACATTATTATCCATTCAGAGGGTATTGTTGATATTCAATATCAGATTGAGAAAATTCCTGACGAATTCGTTCGTGAAATTGGAGTTTATTTCGAGCTGGATAATGTTTCTGATTCACTTTCATGGACAAGGGATCCTTATTGGTCATATTATCCAGCCGATCATCTTTCTGCCCGGCAGGGAGGAGTTGCCCTTTACACAACTAATATCAAACAATATAGGACCAAACCTGAAAAAAGCTGGAATCAGGACACGAAAAGTTTCTATTATGAAGGAATAGATGATGAGCTTCCCGGAAAAACACTGACCTACAGGGCTAAAGCCACCAAGGAAAATATATTTGAATTCGCTCTTTATAAGGGAAATGAGAGGGTTTTGAGAGTGCTAAGCATGGGAAAGCATAGCTGCCGTTTATCAAAAGATGATGAAAAGCTTGTTCTATATATTAATAATGAAATGGATTATGTTGACCTGAGCTGGGGTAACTATCAGAGAAACATAAAAATAAAGAAGGAATATGAAAATGATATAAGGCTTAGTTTGCATTAATAAAACCAAAACCATTGAACTAACTACGATATACAGCATGCCAAAAGATATTAATATTGAATACTTTAAAACAGCATTTGGCGAGCTTATTCTGGGTGAGTATGATAATAGGCTATGTTTATGTGACTGGCGCCATCGAAAAACGAGAGATTCGATTGATACGAGGATTAAGAGGCATCTGAAAAGTCAATTTTTTGTAAAGAGATCATCTTTAATACAGGAAGCTAAATTACAATTGGATCAGTATTTCGAGGGAAATCGTACGGAATTT
>JAHEGY010000031.1:0-25767 GCA_024644875.1 Cyclobacteriaceae bacterium | reverse complement strand
GTACGGAATTTCAAAAGAAAGTCTGGAAGGCGTTATTACAGATCCCTTATGGCAAAACCGTTACCTACTCGCAACTATCTGCTGACCTTGGAGATCCAAAATCGATCAGGGCGGTAGCAAGGGCTAACGGAGCCAACGCTATGTCGATTATTGTTCCTTGTCATCGGATTATAGGAAGGGATGGCCATATGGTTGGATATGCTGGTGGGAAGGAGGTTAAAAAGAAGTTATTGTATCTGGAAAATGCGCTGCCCCACAAACAACTGAGGCTTTTCTAAGATCAGAATCCCGATCTGCCGCCCGAGTTATTTACCTGGATTGTATTTAATTATGATTATGTTTAAATTGAGCATCAATGTCTTATGATTTTTAATAGTTAAGGGATCATACAGGCCAGATCTTAAGAAATATTCTACAAAATCCGGGATTAGTTATGACTGAGAAAAAAGTACGTGAAGATCTTGAAGCAGCCACCACTGACCGGAAAGGTATAGGTGGCCTGCTTGAATTTTTGATCCGGAAGTTCAGAGTGGCGAGTTTTGTAATTGCACTATTCCCACTATACCTGGTTTCAACTTTTGCCATGGCTGTTTCTATTGCCCCCGGAATTCTCTTTTTTAACTTTATGTCAGAAATATCCAGCTCATGGCCTCCGGTCTGGCATTATATTGCTTTGGGATGTGGTGTGGCTTTCGGGTATTTCTTTTATGGTATCACACTAATATTTGTTGCCCCACTTTTTAATTTTTTATTACCCTTCCGACTAAAGCCTTTTCGTGGGAACTACTATTCTCTATCAACGGTTCCATGGTATTTTCACAATGCTTTAACCTATCTTGTCAGGTATACTTTCCTGGAATTCGTAACACCAACGCCATTAAATACCCTTTTCTACAAAATGATGGGAATGAAGATTGGGAAGGGATCACATATAAATACCACCAATATTTCAGATCCATGCATGATAGAGATAGGAGATAAAGTTACTATTGGTGGATCTGCAACACTTATTGCTCATTATGCCTCCCAGGGATATCTCGTCGTCGATAAGGTTAAAATAGGAAATAAAGCTACAATTGGACTGAAGGCAACGGTTTTCGGAGATGTTGAGATCGGAGAAGGCGCTATAATAGCCCCGCATGAGGTGATCCTTCCGAAATCAAGGATCCCGGAAGGAAGAAGGTAAATTCACAGTTTAATGGAATTCATTAAAATGGAATAGCTTAAGGACAAACTAATCTGAAGGAACCAGACAGATCCATTCCGACTGATGATATGCCAATGTACTGTATTTTGAATTTTTAAAATTTCGTTACACGGCCGGCATTCTGCACCATTAAACGTAGCTTTTTATTGAATTCTTTTTCCTTCACCAGGTCACTTAGGTTTAAATGAAACCGGTATTGCCATAAATTATCCGGATTACTAGGATCATTAATCCGTTCATCTTCCGGGTTTTCTCTCATTAATTTCTCATCTATACTCACAAGGTCCTGGATAGGAAAAATAGTCCACATGGCAGATGAATGTAAATGTTGCTGCAATACTTCCTCGGAGATCCAGGTATCACATGCAACAGGTGCTTCACCATCATGTCTCATGATATGATTATAAAATCTTTGTGAACGATCATGGTCTTCCTCCCACCAGCCTCTGACAGTGGACATATCATGACAGGAAGGGCTGGCTACAGAAAGATAGGGTGCATGGGCAGGATGTCCGAATTCGCTATCAGTTTCTTTTGGCATACGTTGTATATACAGTCTTAGAATGCCAAGTTCATGCATCACACCAGGTACACAATCCGGAACCATACCCAGGTCTTCACCACATATCAGCATATCTGAAGCTTTATTGATGGCCGGAAGTTTGACCATTGCCTGTTCTCTCCAGAAATTCTCCTGCCTATGGTAATAATAATGTGTATAAATATCATTTAAAACACCTTTTGTATGATCATCAAGTTCCATGTATGAATAAGTGCTATGAAAAGAGATCTTTGGATGGAATGCATTTCCATTGGAACCTGCTTCTTCAAAAAACAATAGATTTCCGATTAAAGTAAATAAACCATTTTTCAGTATGTTTTCCTGGTCTTTGTTTTCCAAAGCATTGGCCAAAAAATGATCTTCAACTTTTCTCTGAGTATTGAATTCCTCTTTTAACCGGTAATTTCCATCATCATTTTCCTCAAGAAAAACTTTTTTTACTTTATCCGCATCTTCTCCAAACAAATCCTCCAGCATATAATCTTTTATCAGGGGTTTACAAAACCTTTCATAGTTGAAATGAATACCCCTGCTTTCAATTTCATTTTTGTACATCGGGATTGCAGGATTAAATATACCCATCAACCCTTCAATAGATTCATAGGGTATTTCCCAGATCCTGAAAAATCCCAGAATGTGATCTATTCGATATGCATCAAAATATTTAGCCATTTGACTCAAACGGCGGCGCCACCAGGCATAATTATCCTTCGTCATTTCGTCCCAGTTATATGTCGGGAACCGCCAGTTCTGTCCGGTTATTGAATAAGCATCCGGGGGAGCACCGGCCTGTTTATTCATATGATAAAGTTTTGGTTCAACCCAGGCATCAACACTATCCCTGTAAATGCCGATAGGCAGGTCACCTTTTAAGATCACCCCTTTAGAACGGGCGTATTCAACGACTTCACTGAGTTGCAGGTGTAGATGATATTGAATAAAGTAATGAACGGCAAAATCATCAAAATCTCTATTTGTCGGTTTAACCAATTTCTGTATTTCCGCTTCGTCGTATGTTGAATAAGCCGGCCATTTTGTAAAATCGGGCGTTCCATATCTATCCCTCAGGCAGGAAAATGCTGCGTAGGGAATTAGCCATTCCTTATTCTCCTTAAAAAACTTTTTATATTTTTTATCCTTTTGAAATGTATCTTTATTCTGGTCATATAATAGTTTAAAATATTTGGATTTTAGATCCATGACCGACACATAATCAAAGGTGTCCAGTTTATTTAATTTCCTGCCCTTTTTCTGGAAAGATTCCATTAGCTTCTTATCTGATAATTTTCCCATGGCTGACAGGTTCAGATAAACCGGATGAAGGGCAAATACGGAAATTGCAGCGTATGGATATGAATCCTTCCATGTATGATTGGCTACTGTATCATTTACAGGTAATATCTGGACCAATTTCATTCCAGCCTTTATAGCCCAATCCACTAAAACCTTGAGGTCCATGAATTCACCAACTCCAAAACTTTTTTCTGTTCTTAATGAAAAAACGGGAATGGCTACGCCAGCACCTTTCCATAATCCTTCAGGGTATTTGTAATTGATATCCGTTTTGACGGTCAGCCCATTGTCAATTACTGATAATCTGCTATTTAATGATCTATCGGGTCCATCTTCGTAACCAACAAACTTCTTTTTCTTCAGGTTGTATATGCCATACTTATAATAAGTTGTCTCATGGCTGCTTTCAAGAAATATTTCAGCTTTCCACAAGGGGTATTGGCTTCCATTCATTATAATCGCCTTATCAGGATTCCAATTACCCAGTCTTTTGTCATTCCCAATTATACAGAATGCATGGTCATTATCAATCCTGGGGGCAAGCAATTGAAAAGTATGGTTTATATGTGATGACTTATTCTTGTATTTTATGGTTTTTCTTCGCCAAAGATTTCCCGAAAACGCAGCAGTAAATAAAGGATTTTGAGGATCAGTATTAGAAAACCAGCTATCATCGAAAAAATAGGAGTAGAACTTTTTACCTTGAATTTGGAATTTCCTGTTTTGTCCCCATTCATCAATAATTATGGAATTTCTATCATCCCTGATAAAGTATTTGTATTCCAATAAATCATTGGAGATACCATCCAGGTATATTTCCAATTCCCACTTGCCATCCCCAACATATCTCATTGCGGGTGCACTGGTTTTATCCCAGGCACCGAGTTCAGATAAATTTCCGCAAACAAAAAGGTTCTGTCCAAACTCCGTATAATATTCGATTTTAAATACCAATTTCATAGGTCAAATTTTTTACTTCGTAAATAAGCCATAACTCAAATATGTGCTTTTTGGTTTTATTAGGAATATATCCTGTCAAAATTCTATATTCTGTAAAAATAATGTCAAACTGATGATTGTTTACAGTATAGATAAAATAAATTCCGATATGATTTTTAATATTCTGATATCTTACCAATTATTTCAGTTTTGGAAAAATACGTATTCCTCAAGACATTAATAAAGATCATGATCTTTTAGTCTTTATTTTTTCAATATAGATTATATTTCTTATTATTACTTTTCTGATTGAGATACAAAATGGAAGAGGAGATATTTAAGGCTGATTTTTGTAGTTTGTTGTGGAATGAAAAACTACAGTATGTGCGGGAAGAATGGCGGATTGTAAATTGTTCATTTAATGACTTCAAGTCCTTAAATTATTTTCTACTCGAGTTTTGTATAAAAAAAGAAATTAAAAGCCTCATTATAGACACTTTTGCAGCAATATCCCTTTTGCCGGATTCTCACCATGAATGGCTTGAAAATGAGTTTAACGAAACTTTCATGATTAGGACTAAGATAGAGAATATAATTACAATTCTTCCGGAGAGTCTGGTCACTACAATATCAGTTAATAAGTTCTATGATAATATAAAGACAACAAATCAAAAAGCCAGGATATTAAAAATGAAATCGCTGGATGAGGTTGTCAAATTTCTTGAAATTCACTATCCTCCTCAATAAGTCATCAGGTAAATATTATTGTCAGGATTAGAACAATGATAAATGAGAATACAGAGATCAGCGATTCCATTACTGTCCAGGATTGAAGGGTTTGTTTTTCATCCATACCAAGGTATTTCCCGATCAACCAGAAACCACTGTCATTGACATGCGAAAGCATAGTTGAGCCTGCTGCTATGGAGACTACGATCAATGCTTTCTCAATATCCCCCAGCTCCATTAAGGTAACCACGGGGGCTATCATTCCAGCTGCTGTGATCATAGCAACGGTGGCAGATCCCTGAGTTACACGAACAACGATGGCAATAATGTAAGCCAGTATGACCGGAGAAATATTATATTCCGTTAATAATGCTGCCAGGGATTCACCAACTCCACTGTCCACAAGTATTTGCTTAAAGACACCCCCGGCTCCGGTTACCAATATAATTAATCCGGCTGGGGCAAGTGCTGCATTGGCTATCCGCATAATTTGTGCAGGTTTATATCCCTGTCTAACACCCATGATATAACCCGCCAATAAGGTGGCAATCAGTAAGGCAATAAATGGATGACCCACAAATTTAAGGGCGTCCCAGAACATAGATTGACCAATCCATTCCTCATCATAGGAAAGATCAACAAAGGTTCTGGCCAGAATTAGAAGCAGAGGAAGCCCGATCAGGAAAATCACCCACCTGAAAGAGGGCAAGTCCTCATGATCTTTTTCTACAATATCTTTCAGGTCAGGATCGATCTCGGGCGGATGAAGAACTATTTTATTAGAAATATATTTGCCAAACACGGGGCCCGCTACAATAGCAGTAGGAAAACCGATTATAAATCCAAATAATATGATCCAGCCTAGTGGAACGTCAATTATTTGAGCAACAGCTATAGGCCCGGGGGTAGGTGGAATAAAAGCATGGGTCACAGCCAGTCCCGCCATCATGGGTATGGCATAAAACAATACGGATTTACCTGTTTTTCTTGATAGTGCAAAAACAATAGGAACCAATATTATAAAACCTACTTCGAAAAATACAGGAATTGCAATAAGGAATCCGGATGTCATCAATGCCCAGGAGGACTTATTCTCTCCGAATTTTTTAAGCATGGATTTGGCCAATGCCTCCACACCTCCAGTATCCTGCAATATTTCTCCGAAGATGGCCCCTAATCCAACGACAACAGCAATAAATCCCAGTATGCCGCCCATACCCTCCTGTATGCTGTTGAGAACTTCCTCAAAATGCATACCGGTTGATAATCCGACCATTATACTAATCAATAACAGTGAAATAAAGGCATGGATCTTAAAACGAAGTACAAAAAGGAAAAGTAATAATACTGAAATTAAAGTAACGGAAAACAGTTCAATAGTCGACATAATGGATATTTATTAAATTCCTCGAAACAATTCATAGGTCTCATGGAAGGATGGCGTAGTTACATTCCAATTAAATTTTTTATTTATAAGATGTGCAAAACCGAGGGCAGATTGTTCCTCACCATGAACAACGAAGACATTTTTAGGTGAATCCTGAAAATTCTCGATCCATTCAAGCAGTTCTGTCCTGTCAGCATGTGCTGAAAAACCTTCTAGCTTCTCGACATGGCATTTAACCGGTATTTCCAATCCAAACAATTTGATAGTTTCCTCACCTTCCAGTATCCTTCGTCCTCTTGTACCCTCTGCCTGGTACCCTATAAAGAGTAAAGTATCGTTAGGCCGTTGCAAGCGGTGAAATAAATGATGCATGATCCTTCCCCCTGTACACATGCCACTCGAGCTTATTATTATCGCATTTTTATTTATGTCATTAATACCAATTGATTCTGATTGAGACTGCCTGTACTCCAGATTTCTAAAATCAAAGGCGGAACCATTATTCACTTGTAAACTGGATTCCTCCAGTTTATGATATTGAAAATACTTCAGGTAGATCTCAGTAACACTGAAAGCCATCGGGCTGTCAAAATATATAGGTACATCTGGTATTCTGCCTGATTCAGAAAGAAGTTTCAGATAATATAAAATTGTTTGTGTTCTTCCAACTGCAAAAGCTGGAATTAATAAACAACCTCCACGGTCAAGGGCCTGGTTTATTACTTTAGCGAGTTCAGATAAATGATCTCCCTGTGGATTATCCCTGTTCCCATAGGTAGATTCAATTAATAATATATCTGCATGATGAAATTCTGAAGGAGGATATAATAGTACATCTTCATTTCTACCGAGGTCACCTGAAAACAATAAGCGTTTATCCTGGTTGCTTCCATTTAAAAGAACCTCTATAACAGCAGCTCCTAATATATGTCCTGCATTATGAAATTTAATTTTTATGTGATCGCTAACTTCAATCAAGTCATTAAAGTCAAAGGATCTTATCATTGGCATGACCTGATCAACATCCCTTGAATTATAGAGTGGTTGTGGGTTTTCATGCTTTGAATATCCTTTCTTCCTGGCGAAAGCCGCTTCTTCTTCCTGGAGTTTTGCTGAATCCATAAGCATGATTTGCATAAGGTCCTCTGTGGGTTTGGTACAGTAGATGGGACCACCATATCCCTCCCTTACTAGCCGGGGTAAATAACCCGTATGATCAATATGTGCATGTGTGATTAAAACAGCATCGATCTCTTCAACATTAACAGGAAAATTTTCCCAGTTTTTTAACCGTAATTCCTTAATTCCCTGAAATAATCCACAGTCAACAAGTATTTTAAAATTATCAACTTCTAATAAATATCTGGAACCGGTAACCGTCCTGGCGCCTCCAAAAAATTTTAACCTTACGTTCATCCCTATTTCAAATCATTACTTCAATTAACAATCCATCTCTGGTCTATTCTGACACAAAATAATCATTTTATAAAAAAACCACAGTTTTAATAGAAAAAACCTTTTAGGTTATCGGGGAAAGAGGAATGAAATTATTTGAATTTTATGTTCTCGGGATTATTTTGAAGATTCTTGTTTATCTTTTTCTTTAGGCTTGTAATTATCTATGGCTATCAGACCTGTGACAAGCCCGATTCCAAGACATACGATCCAGATAAAAATATTTGCGGCCTCAGTAATATTGGTCTCTAACATAAATCCATAATTTTTTACGAATATAGGATATTTTTTTTGTTGATTAAAAAAGGATCCGAAAAATTAAGGTATCTTTCCTGCTGTTTTAATCGTAAGATTAGGGTAATTAAGTAATTCTTCAGTTGAGCACAATACTAACGACATCCACTCTTTCCAAAAGTTACGGGGCCATAAAAGCTGTGCAGAATTTAGACCTGCAAATTTCCAGTGGACAGGTGTATGGTATTCTGGGACCGAACGGAAGTGGCAAGACCACAACTTTAGGAATGATCCTGGGCATAATTAATCCATCTTCCGGGAAATTTCAGTGGTTTGATAATAGCCCGCTAAAAAATGCTTTATATAAGATTGGGTCTATCATTGAATTACCTACCTTCTATCCCTACCTGACCGCTGTACAGAATTTAAAGATCATTACAAGGATCAAGGGAAAGGGAAATGAAAACATATTCCCGACACTGGAAAAGGTTGGATTAACTGAGCGAAAAAACAGTTCTTTTAAAACTTATTCGCTCGGAATGAAACAACGGCTTGCACTGGCTGCAGCATTGGTGTCTGAACCTGAAGTATTGGTGCTGGACGAACCTACAAATGGTATGGATCCGCAGGGGATCGCTGATATCAGAAATCTTATTATTGAAGTTGCTTCAGGAGGAACCACCATCTTTCTTGCCAGTCATTTATTGGATGAAGTCCAGAAAATATGCTCGCATGTCGCGGTACTGGAAAAAGGGAAAAAGATATTTGACGGACCCGTAGATCAGATCCTGGAAGGAGAAGAGCAAATTGAGATTTGGGCTGAGGATTCTGAATTACTTCAACAACTTTTATCAGAATTTAAAGGTATTGAAGACCTCAAAAAAATGCGGGATAAATTTATTATTAAGCTTCTTCCAGGACCTTCTAAAAAAGACCTTCATAAATACCTGATTGAAAAGGGTGTTTATCCAACGCACTTCATGACTAGAACAGGTACGCTTGAATCAAAATTTTTAGAACTTCTAAATCATAGTAAATGATGCGGTTGTTTAAACTGGAGCTCCAAAAAAACTGGACTTATCCCGGTTTCTGGGTAATTCTGGGGATGCACTATGTATTTCTGATAACTGTTTTATTTAACCTTCAGGATCTTGCCGGTTCAATTGATTACAGCGATAACCAATATGGAGATATAGATTTAAGTTTGGTTCCACTACTTCAGTTTCCGGACATCTGGCATAATATAACGTATATATCAGGATTCTTTAAGATCCTGCTTGGTATATATGTGGTAATTGCGATAACCAATGAATTTCAATATAATACCATTCGACTGAACCTCATCAATGGATTAACCCGATTAGAATTTACGATATCAAAACTGCTCCTGATATTTCTTATCTCCCTGATTTCCTTGTTGGTGGTTTTTTCAGCGGGACTTATTATTGGCATCAATAATACAGATACAGCTACTGGTTCAATGATGCTGGATAAATCAATATTTCTGCTGGGCTATTTCCTTGAAATATTACTATATCTGAATTTTGCCTTGCTGATTGGGACTTGGTTAAAAAGAACGGGGATCTCGATTTTTGTGGTTCTGATTTACCCATTATTGGTCGAACCTCTTATACGGTGGCAATTTCCTGATGTAATTGATCAATTTTTCCCGATTAAAGCCATGGATCAATTGATCGTATTTCCTTTCCCTAAATACGTAGGCATTGAAGTTCCTGATACAATTCCATTTACGGCTATTTTAATTGGGTTGGCCTGGGTATTTATCTTGTTTCTATTAACAAATCTTATATTGAATAGAAAAAATTTGTAATAAAGATCTATCAATGGGAATGAAGAAGTTTAATGATATTCAAGTTCCATCCACTGAAAGCAAATAACTAATTGCAATAAAGATCTATCTTATCAATAGCTTCCTTATATCCAAGTTCCCGGCTTTTCTGAATATCCAGGCATCCTTCGAATGGATCTCCCATCAGTATCCTGAGTACTCCTCTGTTGAAATAGGTGATTGATAAATTTTCATCAATGGAAATGGCTTCATTGAAATCATCCATGGCACCGTTCAAATCCTTGATCATTACCCGCAGGTTTCCCCGGTTATGATAGGCTTCAGCGATTCCAGTCTCATTCTTTATGACCACATCATAATCTGACAAGGCCTCAATATAATTGTTTCTCTTTTTATGATATAATCCCCGGTGTATCAAAGCACCCAGGTCAGTTGGATCTTTAGATATCACTTCATTTAAAAGATCAATAGCTTCATCATATTTCCCGTTTTCTCCGAGCATCTTTCCTTTGAAGTACTTGGCTTCGTATAGATCCGGCCTGCGTTTGAGCGCCATATTAAAATCTTCCATAGCCTGATATCTGTTGTGAAGATTAACATTAACAATACCTCGATTCAAGTACATCACCGGAAAATCATTGTCAATTTTCTCAAATGAATAATAATCCTTCAGGCTTTTACTAAGGTTGTTAATCATAGCATATGCATTTCCGCGGATGAAAAATGCCCACTGGCCATTTGGATTCGCCTCAATCGCCCTTGTGCATAATTCAATAGCATTTCCATAATTGTGGACATAAAATTCAGCCAAGGCTGTCCGGATCATAAGCTGATAATTTTCGGGGTCGTTTTCTAATTCTGATTCGTACTCATCAAGTTTCATGAAAGGATCACCAGCCACAAGATCAATAAATTCCTTACCATTATAAGCTTTATATTCACTGGTATCGATGGTGATGGTATAATTGAAATCATCGATTATTTCATTATAGTCCTCAAACAACTGGCCAAATACTTTCCGGAGATTTTTCGTTGTAATTATTTCGGGTTTCAATAATATCGCTTTATTATAATCCTTTAGTGCCAGTCCTGCCCTGTTTGAGAACCACCTTACCCAGCCCCTCTGAGCATAGGCTTCTGCATAATTTTGATTTAATTCAATGGCACGCGTATATTGGGTTTCTGCATTAAAAAGATCACCTTGTAAAAGCGCCTCCTGCCCCATGTTGTAATACTGGACAGACATTGGCTGAGTCTTAGCACCTAAGCACAATATTATAATTTGAAGAACCGTCAGCAGCAAAACTTTCCTTATCATAGCTTTATTTTTTATTACCTTTCAGTACATTTTTGATCTCATTTAATTTGAGTAATGCTTCAACCGGTGAAACGGTGTTTATGTCAATATTGTCCAATAATTCTTTTATCTCTTCAAATTTCGGATCCGCCTCAAATAAACTCAGTTGATAATTTTGCTTTGGAACTGAATCTAATGATTTTTTAGTTTCCTCCTTTAATTTTTCTTTTTCAAGATGCTTTAATATCTCATTAGATCGAATCACAATCTGATTGGGCATCCCCGCCATCTGTGCTACATGGATCCCAAAACTGTGTTCACTTCCCCCTTCCTCGAGCTTACGCAAAAAAAGTATCTTATTCCCGATCTCTTTTACGGATACATTATAGTTCTTTATCCCGGGATATTCATCTGCCAATTGATTTAATTCATGATAATGCGTGGCAAACAGGGTTTTTACCCTGTATTTCGGATGATTCTGTAAGTATTCAACAATTGACCAGGCAATGGAAACCCCATCATAAGTTGCCGTACCACGGCCGATTTCATCCATCAAAATCAGGCTGCGGTTACTTAAATTATTCAGGATACTTGCAGTCTCAGTCATTTCCACCATAAAAGTAGATTCGCCACGGGAAAGATTATCTGAAGCACCAACTCTTGTAAATACTTTGTCAACAATTCCAATTTCAGCACTGGAAGCCGGAACATATGACCCGATTTGTGCCATCAGACAAATCAGGGCAACCTGCCTGAGCAATGCTGATTTCCCTGACATATTAGGACCTGTTATGATCAGGATCTGTTGTGAATCGTTGTTAAGGTATATATCATTGGGAATAAAAGATTCTCCCGGCGGAAGTTGATGCTCAATGACCGGGTGCCTTCCATTTTTAATGATCAGATTGGTAGAATCATTAACCAATGGTTTAACATAATTATTGGTTTTGGCTATTTGAGAAAAAGACGAAAGACAATCGAGATTGGCCAGTTGCCTGGCATTTCCCTGAATTTCATTTATATATTGACCCGCATATGATACCAGATCGCTATACAATTTCATTTCAATCTGAATGATCTTTTCTTCCGCATTCAGGATCTTTTCTTCATAAGATTTTAATTCCTCTGTAATGTACCGTTCAGCATTGACCAGTGTCTGTTTTCTGATCCATTCCTGGGGCACTTTATCTTTATGCACATTGGTAACTTCCAGGTAGTATCCAAATACCTTGTTATAAGCTATTTTTAAAGAAGATATTCCTGTTTTTTCAGTCTCTCTTTTTTGTATCTGTAATAAATAATCCTTCCCGGAATAAGAAATTTTTCTCAACTCATCGAGTTCACCATGTACCCCTTCTTTGATAATTCCGCCCTGATTCGTTAACATAGGTGCATCCTCTTTCAAATCATGTTCTATGCGTTCGAGAAGTTTTATGCACGAATCCAGTTTATTGGATATAGCTACCAGATTTGATTGTCCGGATTTTTTAAGGATCTCCTTTATTGGCTGTGTATGCAGAATGGCATTTTTCAAATGGTTTAATTCCCGGGGATTGATCCTTCTGACCGCCACTTTGGAGATAAGGCGTTCCAGATCGCCAATGGTTTTTAAATTGTCCAGAATTTCTTCGTGGATTGATTCATGATTATTCAGGGATTCGACGATCTCCAGTCTTTCATTTACTTTTTTAAGATCTTTTAAGGGAAAAAGCAACCTCTTTCTTAGGATCCTTGCTCCCATTGGCGTGGACGTCCTATCCAATACTTCAATCAAAGGGATGCCATCTTCCTGTTGAGGGGAAATTAATTCAAGGTTGCGGATGGTGAATTTATCCAGCCAGACATAAATATCTTCTTCAATCCTTGATATTGTATTAATGTGGCTGATCTCCTTGTGTTCCGTTTCTTCCAGGTAATGTAAGATAGCCCCTGCAGCTATAATGCCTTCCTTTAAATTTTCGATTCCAAATCCTTTAAGTGAACTGGTCTTGAAATGCCGGATTAACTTTTCATATCCATATTCTATGGTATAAATCCAGTCTTCCTGGGCGAATTGAATGCACTTTTCACCAAATTTTTCGGTAAAGATTGTTCTCTGTGGCTTTGAATATAGAATTTCCGATGGATTGAAACTCTGTATTAGGTTTTCAATATAGTTATGTGATCCGGTGGATATTGAAAACTCACCGGTGGATACATCGAGGAAAGCTACCCCGGCTTCTTTATTATTGAAAAATACAGAGGCAAGATAATTATTGCTTTGTTTATCAAGCACATTATCATTTAGGGACACTCCAGGAGTTACCAGTTCTGTAACTCCTCTTTTTACTATTCCCTTAACAGATTTAGGATCTTCGAGCTGATCGCATATAGCTACCCTGAATCCTGATCTGACAAGTTTCGGTAAATATGAATCCAAAGCATGGTGAGGAAATCCAGCCAGTTCTACATGGGAGGCTTTACCATTGGCTCTTTTTGTAAGCACGATATCCAGAACTTTACTGGCCCTGATGGCATCTTCTCCAAATGTTTCATAAAAATCACCAACTCTAAACAATAGTAAAGCCCCGGGATATTTAGCTTTAATGGCATTATACTGCTTCATCAATGGAGTTTCCTTATCGCCTGATTTGCTCTTAACCATAAAACCTTTTAAAAATTTGGAGATTTATCATACTAATTTAACGCTAATTTTTAATTAAAAATTTCGGCTTGAATTTAATATTCTAAATTAAATAATTTTCGTCTCAGTATCCATATTCATACATTTGTCTAGTAAAGTATTATGCCATATATCATGTCACTCTGAGTGTGTAAATCGCAATATCTTACCAATAGGGCATACATTAATGTATTGACTTAATTACATAGAAGGGACCGATTAAAGCAGATCCCGATACCTTAATCATTTGATAGAATTTTGATAAATGAAAAAACTAAAAAATGAGGAGCTTAACAGGCTGACCGTGGAGGAGTATAAAGTTTTACAAAAAACACCAATCATTATTGTCCTGGACGATGTTCGTAGCCTGAACAATGTGGGTTCTGCATTCAGAACATCTGATGCGTTTGCCCTGGAGAAAATATACCTGTGTGGCATTACAGGGATACCTCCACACAGGGAAATAAACAAAACCGCACTTGGTGCAACTGAAACAGTGGACTGGGAATACAATGAAGATGTAATTGAGCTCACAAATAGTCTTAAGAGGAGCGGATATAAAATCATCGCCGTTGAACAGGCTGATGAAAGTTGTTTCCTGGATAATTTTATGCCTGATAACAGCAAGATGGCTCTGATCTTTGGAAATGAAGTTACAGGGGTCAAGGATGGGATCATAGAATTAGCTGATGAAGTGGTTGAGATCCGGCAATATGGAACAAAACATTCGCTTAATATTTCAGTCAGCATTGGAATCGTTGTATGGGATATTCTAGCTAAGAGAAAAATTAAAAAAGATTAGTTATTTTTAAGTTTGATAGATGACCTGACAGTGAAATCCTAAGCGGTATGAAAAATTACATAAAAGAAGACGACCCTTTTATAATTCCAACGGAAGATCTGAAGTTGATTCAGGAACATTTTGGAAATGTAAGTAATAAATACCCGCATTGCAGTATATCACGGATGGAGATCCCCCCAAGATGGAATGAACCATTTCAAACCCCCGAATTTGATGAATTTATATTGATGAACTCCGGGCGCCTATTAATTGTTATAGATGGTGAAAAGATAGAGCTCAACGAAGGAGAATCATTTTTGGCTAAAAAAGGTGGCCGCGTGAAATATACCAATCCATTTGACTTTCCTGCTGTTTTCTGGTCAATTTGTATCCCGGCTTTTTCTCTGGATACAGTGCATCGGGAGAAGAAATTTGGTTCTTTATTAGATTGATGGGGGTTTTAGTAGGTTCCTGATAAATAATATACACCTTTTACGGCCACTAATTTAGTGGTATCCACCACATCTGGAAATTGTAACGCAACCATTCCATTTTTTTCCTCCCCTGTAGTCACTGAATTTCTCCTCAATATATAAGCATCATCTTCAGTTTCGACCAATGTGTAAATAAAAGATCTTTGTTCATCTCTTATAATCCCTTCAAGGGGTATTGCAAGATGATTTTTTTCATCTAGAAGAATTTTGCCTTCTATATACATTCCCGGTAATAAGTTTTTATTTTCTGGAAAGTGTACATGAATAGGTATAGATCTTGAATCCTGATCGAATTTTATACCAATTAAAAAGACTTCCCCCAGTATTATGGATGTATCCATTTTAGTTGAAAGCTCCACTTTCTGACCCTTCTTTATTTTTAAAGCATCCTTTTCATATATATTTAATTCGGCATGCAAGTGTTCTGGATTTATTATCTCGGCAATTATGTCTTCCACATCGACGAATTCTCCCATAACTGTATTAATATTCGTCAGATATCCATTAATAGATGATCTTATACTTAGGAATGGTGAAATATTTCCTTGTTCAATTTGGTTTATTGGCGCATGAAGTATATCCAGTTTCCCGCGTATGAATTCAAATTCAGCCTTGGCTGAAAAATAATCTTTCTCAGCTTGTAAGAAATCTTTTTTTGCATTCACATTTTGTTCAGATAATAATTTCTGGCGCAAATAATTATCTTCCAGATATTTCAGATTTCCTTTAACAGAAATATAATTTTTTTGGATCTCAAGAAATTCAATACTTTCAAGACGAATAATTTCATTTCCCATGCCAACATAATCTCCAACCAGATAGTTGATTTTTACAACTTTTCCAGATACAATTGAACTGATCTTTGCCTTGTATTGAGGTGGTGTATCCAGATAACCATTACATTCTATTGAAATAGATAATGGTAAATTTTGCAATTTGCCAAATTCTAATCCAATAGCTTTTGCCTGATCTTTTGATACGGAAATATCTAGATCAATGGGTTCGATAATAGGCTCTTCTGAGGCATTTTCCCTGGGATGACAGGAAATAAAATAACAGACTGTCAATATTAGCCAAATGGTTCTATATCTGTGTTTCATGTTTTTAAATATCAAGAAAGTAATACAAGTCAATTACCAATTGATTATGCTCTTTGATCAGTTTTATATAATCTTCCATGATCTGCCTTGCAGTAGTCAGGTTTTGCACATATTCAATATAACCAATCGAACCAGAAGTGTATAGCAAATTCGCATTTTGGACAATTAGATTAGCGTTATTTATTCGTTGATCCTCATAATAATGAATGCTTTTCTGTAATTGTTCATACTTTGCGAGCAGACTTTCAATTTCACGTTCTACTTTCATTTTCTGATATAAATATTGGTTTTCCGCTCGTGATAACTCTATATATGCTGCCTGGCTCCGGGCTTTTTGTGGCATGAAAAGAAGAGGAAAAGATAATCCTACCCGCCAACCCTGATAGCCAGTTATATGATCTATTTCCTGATTATAATATCCAGCTGAAAGGCTCGGGCTGATCTTTGATTTTTCCAGTTTATAGTATCTGTCCATTGCATCCCAATGAGACCGTTGGACCATAACTTCCGGTATAGAATCGAGGGTATATAATGTGCTATCTACTGGCAATATAAGCAACAATTTATCTAATTCAGTTTCCTCTGGAATATATATGCTATCTGTATTCAATAAGGTTTTTATTTCATTCTGAATGGTATTTAAATTGACCATGTGAAGATCTCTTCGGATGATTAATTTTTGTACTTCAGAAGATAAAACCACTTTTGATAATAAATTAGATTCCCCAGTCTCATATTGCAGGCTGGCGAAATCAGCAGATTTCTGATATATTGAAATACTGCTGTCCAATATGCTGATAATTTTATGTTGATATAACCAATTATAATAATTGGATCTAAGTTGCTTCTTAACCTCTTTGTTAATCAAAGATGCACTGTTATTAAGAAAGGCTTGTTCAGATTTAAAATATTTCCGGGTGGCCGATATAGTAAAAGGAGCGCCCAATCCTTGTTCAAATTCATACATATTATCAACCAATACAGAGTTTTGCTGTCCACGGATAAAATCAAAATCGAGGTTTCCAAAGTCCCAGGCAGTTTTTCCCATTTTGCCGGATTTTTCTACCAGGAGTTCTGCATTTTTAATCTGAATATTTTGTTCTAGAGCTATGGCCCACATATCACTAAATGACATTTTTTGCTGTTGAGCAAATAAAGGGTGCAGATAACATAGAAAAATTATCAGGTTTATACCTATATTTCTAGCAATTAACATTTTCCTTTTTTTTGGTAAACAAACAATATAAAACCGGCAACACAATCATGGTTAAGAAGGTAGCTGTAATTAAACCTCCGATCACAACAGTTGCCAGCGGTCGCTGTACCTCTGCACCTGCTGATTGTGAAAACGCCATTGGAAAAAATCCCATCGCCGCAGCACCAGCGGTTATTAACACCGGACGCAGACGTTGTCTGGTGCCCAACAAAACCCTCTCTTTCAGATCGCTTATGCCCTGATCCTTAAGTTCATTAAAAAAACTGATCAAGACAACCCCATTTAGTGTCGCTATGCCAAATAAGGCAATAAACCCTACTCCCGCAGATATACTGAATGGTAGATCCCTGATCCAGAGAGACAATACCCCACCAATGGCTGCCATCGGAATAGCTGAAAAGATAAGCAAAGCTTGCTGGGCCGAATAAAAAGTGAAATGCAGGAGAATAAAAATAATAAGTAAGGCAACAGGGATAGCAATTTGAAGACGTTTTTTTGCATTTTCCAGATTCTCAAACTGTCCCCCATAGGTGATAAAATAACCTGCAGGCAATTTGATCTTGTTATCAATGATCTGTTGAATCTCCTGTACCAGAGATTCAACATCACGGTTTCGCACATTTATTCCGATAACAATTCTTCGTCTTGTTTCATCCCTTGATATCTGAGCAGGTCCGAAGGTGTAAGAGATATCTGCTAGTTCCTCAAGAGGAATAGAATTTCCATTGGGCAGGTTAATATATAGTTTTTTCAAATCAGTAATGGACCTTCGACTTTCTTCGCTCAAACCGACCCTTAAATCGAATCTTCGTTCACCCTCGAATATTGTGCCGGCAACTTTTCCCCCAAAAGCAATGGATATTACCCGGTTCAGATCTGAAATATTTAAACCGTTTTCAGCAATTTTTCTTCGATCATATTTGACCGACATGGTCGGCAGTCCTACAACTTGTTCCACACTGATATCAGCAGCACCCTGAGTTTCGCTGATAAATGACTTTATCTGTGTTGCATAATCAAATAATATATGTTGGTCTTCTCCAAATATTTTAATTGCAACATCCGATCTGACTCCTGTAATTAATTCGTTAAACCGCATTTCAATAGGTTGGGTAAATTCGTACTCTACCCCGGGGAAAACCGACATTTTTTCCTTCATCATATCAGCAAGATCCTCTTTAGTTTGAGCACTTACCCATTCATCTGGTGGTTTGAGCCTGACTATTATATCTGACATCTCCATAGACATAGGATCCGTAGGTACTTCAGCTGCACCAATGCGCGATACCACCTGCTCAACTTCAGGAAAATTATCAAGAAGTATCTTCTCAATCTGAGTTGTAAAATTTACCGTCTCAGTTAGAGATGTACCTGGCTTAAGGATGGGTTGTACTACAAAATCGCCCTCATCCAGCGTAGGAATAAATACGCCCCCAAGTTTTATAAAAATAAAAACAGTAGGAATCAAAAGAAGGATAGAAAAGACCAGTACTTTAATCCTGTTGTGTAATGCATAGTGTATGAACGGATCATAACTTTTATAAATGAGGTTTAACAGGATATCCGATACTTTTTTAATCCAATTTTCTTTTTGAGGTTTTAAATAATATGCTGATATAGCAGGTACATATGTTAAACATAGAATGATAGATCCTATCAATGCAAATCCAAAAGCCAGGGCCATTGGTTTGAACATTTTACCCTCAACCCCTTGTAAAGTGAATATGGGAACGAAAACCATTAGAATGATTGCCTGCCCAAAAAAAGCTGATCGCATCATTTTATTTGAGCTCTCAATGGCAATTATATTTTTCTCTTCTACAAGGGCAGATCCTGATAATCTATTTAATTTTTGATGATTGACAGTAAACTGGTGAATGGTGAATTCTACGATAATGACCGCCCCATCAATAATAATTCCAAAATCAATGGCCCCCAGACTCATCAAGTTAGCTGAAATTCCAAATATGTTCATGAATGACAGACTGAATAATAAGCTTATGGGTATTACTGACGCGACAATGATCCCTGAACGTAAATTACCCAGTAATAAAACCACCACAAAAATGACAATAAGAGCCCCGAGTATTAAATTTTCAATAATTGTGGACGAGGTCCTGGATATTAATTCACTCCGATCCAGAAAAGGATTTATCACTACGCCTTCAGGTAGAGTAGGCTGAATTTCTTTAACCCTTTCCTTAACGGCTTTGATCACCTCCAGGGAGTTGGCATTTTTCAACATCATTACCTGGCCCAAAACTTTTTCACCTTGTCCATTTCCGGTAATGGCCCCAAACCTATTCGCATATCCAAATCTTACAGTCCCAACATTACTGATCTTTACCGGAATGCCATTAACATTTTTAATAACAATATTTCTAATATCGTTCAAATCCTGAACCATACCTTCTCCCCTTATAAAATAACTCTGCGATCCTTTTTCTATATAACCACCGCCTACATTTTCATTATTATATTGCAATGCCTCAAATAATTCGAGAATAGTAACATTCATTGCACGTAATTTGGCAGGCGACACTTGCACCTCATATTGTTTTAAAAAACCACCCCATGTATTAACTTCCACTACTCCGGGGATCCCGCTCAATTGCCGTTTCACGATCCAATCCTGAATGGTCCTTAGATCCATTGCGGAATATATTGAATCATAGCCGGGTTTCGTATCCAGTATATATTGATAGATCTCTCCAAGTCCTGTGGTTATTGGGCCCAATTCGGGTTTTCCAAAACCTTCAGGAATGTCGTCGGACACTTTCACTAATTTCTCTGCAATAAGTTGTCTTGGGAGATATGTGCCAGCCTTGTCTTCAAATACAACAGTTACAACCGATAATCCAAATTTGGATATAGACCGAATTTCTGTTACTCCTGGAATATTAGCCATTTCCAATTCGATCGGATAGGTAATAAATTGCTCTATGTCCTCCGTAGATAAATTCCTCGAGGTGGTAATAACTTGTACCTGATTATTGGTGATATCCGGCACAGCTCCGATCGGAATTTGAGTAAGTGAATAAATTCCCCAGGCTACGAGGGATAATACAAATAAGAAGACTATTAACTTATTTTTTACACTAAATTTTATGATAAAGTCAATCATTCAAAAAATGAATTAAAAAGTAAATGTATTCTGCCCTGAAAACTAATAAACAAAAAAAAAGAATATATAAATATAATTATCCAGAAAAAACATGCCTCGATTAAACTTTCAGTCTTCATTGTTGTCTAAAGGTAAAATTTTTTCATCGAAAACGAGGTTAAATATGAGACAGACGAATAACATGTATTTTTTAGTAATTGACATTTCCTTTCAAAATTCAATTTAGATCATGATCAAATTAAAAAAGAATATTGCCTTGAGTGAATCGGGTTTTATATTCGATCCATCTACTGGTGATTCATACTCTGTTAATCAAACAGGCTCAGAAATTATCGAATACCTCAAAGAAGGCTTATCAGAAGATCAAATCACTGATAAGTTGAAAGATACATTCGATTCAGATGAGGAGCAGTTGCGAAAAGATCTGGATGATTTTTTACATCATTTGAGACAATTAAAAATGATCGAAAATGTCTGACAAGTCTTTCAAGATTGGGCTAACAGGATTAAATGCTATTGATAGCCCTGGACCAGGTGTTGGGGTAGCCCGTTGTTTAAAGGACGCCGATGATCTGGACATCGAGATTATAGGATTAGCATATGAAACATTAGAACCAGGAATCTATCTTCATGATCTGATTAAAAAAAGCTATCAAGTCCCATATCCTTCTGCTGGTACAGAGCAAGTATTTAAACGTCTGAGTTATATTCAGTCAAAAGAACAACTGGATCTTATCATTCCTAATTTCGATGCTGAGTTGTGGAACTATATCAAACTCACTCCCCAACTTAAGGAAATTGGTATTCGAACCTTTATGCCTTCGCTGGAACAACTTGATAAAATCAATAAATTGAATTTGGATGAATTTGCCAGAAATAACGATTTACCATCACCATCAACCAAAAAATTTTCAAGTTTAGATGAACTTGAAGAATTTGGTAGAGAAGCAGAATATCCACTGGTTATTAAAGGTAAATTTTACGAAGCCTTTATCGTGTATAATATTGCTCAACTTGCCTACTATTACAATAAGCTAAATGCAAAATGGGGCTTGCCTGTATTGGTTCAGGAGTTTGTCGATGGAAACGAAATCGTCATCGCTGGATTGGGGGATGGTAATGGTAATTTGATTGGGGCTGTCCCTTTACGAAAATTATTTATCACAGATAAAGGTAAAGGGTGGGCCGGAGTAGTAATTAACGATCCGCAATACCTGGATTTGGCAGAGAAAATAAATAAGTTACTTGCGTGGAAAGGTGGATTTGAAATTGAATTGACTCGAAAAGATAATGGAGATGTTTTTTTATTGGAAATAAATCCAAGATTTCCAGCTTGGATATATACAACAGCTGCGGCTGGACAGAATATGCCACTTGCCCTGGTTCATATGGCCATGGGGATGGAACAGGTTCCGTTTCAACAATATGAAACCGGTAAAATGTTTGTGCGATATTCCTGGGACCATATTACAGATATCAGTGAGTTTCAGAAAATATCCACCTTAGGTGAACTTTAAATTATTATTTATATGTCAGAGAAATTGAGATATGAAAGACCGGTTATTCAAAAGTTGAATACTGGCTTGATGAATAAATTTGGTACCAACCTGGATTATTCCCCAATTATTGAGATTGAAGGAATAGAGGTTAAGAAATTGATTGAAGAGTATGGATCTCCTTTATTCGTTTTATCAGAAAACAAAATTCGGAAGAAATACCAGCATGCGGTTCGGACATTTTCGAGTCGTTACCCAAAAGTACAATTTGCCTGGTCATACAAAACCAATTATTTGAATGCCATATGTAGTGTCTTTCATCAGGAAGGATCCTGGGCTGAGGTAGTTTCAGGCTTTGAATATGAAAAAGCGCTGGCCAATAATGTGCCGGGAAATAAAATAATTTTTAATGGCCCCGATAAATCAAATGATGATTTGAAGAATGCTGTAATACATAATTCGATGATACATATTGACCACCTTGATGAATTATATTGCCTGATTAAGCTGGCCAAGGAAATTAATGCCAGACCTAGGGTCGCTATCCGTGTTAATATGGATACTGGAGTGTATCCCATGTGGGACAGGTTCGGGTTGAATTATGAGAATGGGCAGGCTTGGGATGCATTGAATAAAATCCAGGCCTCCGGAGTTTTGGACCTAAAAGGTTTGCATTGTCATATTGGAACCTTTATGTTGACCCCAAATGCCTATGGCATGGCAGCATCAAAACTTGCGGATCTTGCTTTCCGTGTTCAACAGAAATTTGGCATTTCGCTTGAATATATCGATATGGGAGGTGGATTGCCTTCTTCAAATAATTTAAAAGGGGCGTATTTACCAGGTATTGATATTATCCCATCCATCGACGAATTTGCCGAAGCCATTGCAACAGGTTTGATCAATAGTCCAATCCGGCCTGAAGACCTGCCCACTTTAATAATGGAATCAGGAAGGGCCCTTGTTGATGAAGCGGGATATTTGCTTGGTACGGTAATATCAAATAAAAGATTGAGCTCAGGTAAAAGGGCGACTATTATGGATTTTGGGGTAAATATATTGTTTACATCCTTCTGGTATAACCATAAGATCAATCCAGCTCAACCTACTACAGATTACCTCGAAGATATGGAGATATTTGGCCCACTATGTATGAATATTGATGTTATAAGGGAAAGCATAAGTCTTCCTCCCATGAAAAAAGGAGATCAAGTAGTTGTACAGAATGTGGGGGCCTATAACGTTACACAATGGATGCAGTTTATAACCTTACGCCCTAATGTTGTTTTAATCGATAGTAATGCAAAAGCTCATATAATCCGGAAGAAAGAATCGACAGATTACATAAATAGTATGGAGCTCGTTCCGGATCATTTAAAATCATTTAAGCTTTAAAACTTAAATCATAAGCAATTGAAGAATTTTCGACTTATTGTTAAGTCAATTATATTAAGCTATTCTCAAGTCTTTTTTTCGAGAAATGTAAATTTTGCAATTTTATTATTGATTGTAACATTTATTGATCCTTTAACGGGTATAACAGGAATAGTATCTGTGGCAGCTACGAATTTGTTTGCTTATATACTTGGATTTGATAATGATTCAATTATTAATGGAGATTATGGCTTTAACAGTTTACTCGTTGGATTAGGGCTTGGTATATTATACACACCTTCAATTTCTTTCTTTATCCTTGTTATTGTCGCTGCCCTAGCAACATTTATATTTACTATTGTAGTAGCTGGTTTTTTGCAGAAATATAAACTGCCTTATTTAAGTATTCCTTTTCTTCTATCGATCTGGTGCTTTATACTTGCTTCCAGGAATTTTGAATCACTAACGATAAGTGCTCGTGGTGTATATAAATTAAATGAATTGTATGCAACAGGAAATACCTTAATGGTCAGATCCTATCAGTATTTGAATACCATTCCATTCCCAGAAATAATAAAAACATATTTTAAATCTCTTGGCGCGATACTATTTCAATTCAATATACTATCCGGTATTCTGATAGCCATAGGATTGCTAATGTATTCCAGGATTGCATTTATACTTTCCTTTTTATCTTATTCCCTGGCCTACTTAACTTATGTATTCATGGGAGCTGATGTATATGCACTGAATTACAGCTATATTGGTTTCAATTTTATTTTAACAGGCATTGCCCTTGGAGGATTTTTCACCGTTCCTTCTAAAGAATCCTTTTTGTGGACGTTTCTGCTAATACCATTTATATTAATTCTTACATCTTCACTTGGAACTATATTTCTTCCTTTACAGATCGGGATCTATAGTTTACCGTTTAATATAGTTGTTATTTCGTTTTTATTTGTTTTAAAATTAAGATTTGAAACAAAAGGTATAAAAGAAGTCTGGGTCCAGCATTTCAGTCCTGAATCTAATTTATATCACTACCTGGCGAATAAAACCCGATTTCAAAATTTCAAAAATATAACCATATCGCTACCGGTACTTGGAAAGTGGAATGTAAGTCAGGGATATGATGGTAATATCACACATAAAGGTGAATGGAAAGATGCAATCGATCTGATTATTGTAGATGAGGACGGGAAAGCCCTTCAAAATGAAGGAATACAACCAGAAGATTATTATTGTTTTTCAAAACCTGTTGTGGCTCCTGCTGATGGTATCGTTGAAGAGATCCTCGATTATGTGGATGACAATGAAATAGGTGATACGAACCTGATCAATAACTGGGGTAATTCTATTGTCATTAAACACGATGATAAGCTATACAGCCAGATCAGTCATCTGAAAAAAGGTTCAATTAAAGTAAAAAAAGAAGAACATATACAAAAGGGTGATTTCCTGGCCCTATGTGGAAATTCTGGCCGGTCTCCAGAACCTCATATCCATTTTCAAATACAATCCACGCCATTTATCGGATCTAAAACCCTCGACTATCCATTGAGTCATTATATATCTGAAATGTCGGGAGGGAAAAATTATAATTTCTTTGATTATCCCAAAGAGGGGGCACTAGTTTATAAATCTGAAATATTGAAACCGGTTTCGAAAGCATTTCATTTATTACCCGGACAGATACTTAAATTCAAAATCTCGGGATCGAAAAAGAAAAACAGTATTGAAACCTGGGAAGTTAAAACCGATTATTTCAATAATTCATATTTAGAATGTATTGAAAATAAAGCTCAGGCATATTTCGTGAATGATGGAAGTACTTTCTATTTCACAAATTTCATTGGAAATAGAAAAACATTTCTTTACTGGTTTTTTATCGGGTTCCATAGAGTAGTATTCCATGCGGATCCAGATATTGTATATCAGGACCAAATACCATTGCACCTCTATTCGGATTCTTTATACCGGTATCTTAATGATTTCATAGCTCCATTTTATAATTCCCAACATGTATATCTTAAATCAAGTATCACGACTTTTGAGAATAACGACAAAAAAGCAACAGTGTATTCCCAGATAGAGATAAATCGTTTGGGGGAACGATTTCCGAGAATGAAATTTTTAATTGAAGTAGAAGAAAACAAAATAGTTAGGTGTCAATATAATTTAAAGAACCAAAGTTTAAAGGCTGAATGTATCGATTAACATACTTATTATTATTAATATCAATGCCCACTCTTGGCCAGATAAATAAAGACTTTGCAAGTTATGATAAAGTCACTTATGAATTGTATGAAAAACAAGACTGGGATGAATTAATCATAAAAGGCAAGGAAGCCTTAAAGGATAAATATGACTTTTTTTACCTGAGAACCCGGTTAGGCATAGCGTATTACGAAAAGGAAAATTATGCCAGGGCTATAAACCACCTGGAGAAAGCCCTCCTTTTTAATGATTCCGATCCCGCTGTACTGGAATATTTATATTTTGCATACATCTTTTCTGATCGGTATCAGGAAGCCTGCAGATTGTATTACAAAAATTATCAGATATTCAGAGCGAAAACCCTTTCAGTCAGACCAAAAGTATTAGATA
>JAHEGY010000030.1 GCA_024644875.1 Cyclobacteriaceae bacterium | reverse complement strand
GCGTATTTTAGAATGCGTGTCATTATTTTAGTATAAACTTTATACAGAATATGAGAGAGGATTTCCTCCATGGCGATAAATCATTTTTAAGTCCTGAAGATCAGGAGATAGAGCAGGCCCTCAGACCTTTGACTTTTGAGGATTTTACTGGACAGGCAAAAGTCGTTGAAAACCTGAAGATATTTGTTCAGGCTGCAAAGAAGAGGGGTGAGTCCTTAGACCACGTATTGCTCCATGGCCCACCGGGATTAGGCAAAACCACCCTGTCTTATATCATCTCAAATGAACTGGGGGCCAATATTAAAGTTTCTTCAGGCCCGGTATTAGACAAACCGGGCGATCTTGCCGGATTATTGACCAACCTTGAGCCACAGGATGTTTTATTTATCGATGAGATCCACAGGCTTAATCCGGTGGTGGAAGAATATCTGTACAGCGCCATGGAGGATTTTAGAATAGACATTATGCTGGATTCCGGCCCAAATGCAAGGTCAGTGCAGATTAAATTAAATCCTTTTACACTGGTCGGTGCCACTACACGGGCTGGCTTATTGACTTCTCCCCTCCGGTCAAGATTCGGGATCAACTCAAGACTGGAATATTACCAGGCCAATTTATTATCAAAGATTGTGAATCGTTCAGCGGGGATACTGGACGTCCCGATCGAAAAGGATGCAGCGGTTGAAATCGCCAGGCGAAGCCGGGGTACACCGAGGATCTCAAATAATTTACTTCGAAGGACGCGTGATTTTGCAGATATCAAGGGAAAAGGAATCATAACGAAAGAGATCGCTGAAATTGCCCTGCAGGCGCTTGAAGTAGACCAGAATGGATTGGATGAAATGGATAACCGGATCTTAACGACCATTATTGAGAAATTCAAAGGTGGTCCTGTCGGTTTGAGTACCATTGCCACAGCCTGTAGCGAAGAATCTGATACTATTGAAGAAGTTTATGAACCGTTTCTTATCCAGGAAGGATATATTAAAAGAACATCCAGGGGCAGGGAAGCAACTGAGCTCGCATATAAACATCTGAAAATTGTACCGCCTGGTAACACCGGCACTCTGTTTTAAGATGACAAATACTGACATTTTAAAGAATACTGCCTTAATAAAAAATACTGCAAAGAAACTGGGATTCGAATACTGCGGTATTTCCAGGGCTGAACATTTACGGGAAGAAGCACCCCGTTTGAAAAAATGGCTGGAGAAAAATCACCATGGGAAAATGGCTTACATGGCCAATCATTTTGATAAGCGCCTGGATCCCACAGTACTGGTAGAAAACGCAAAATCAGTCATCAGTTTATTGTATAATTATTATCCTGAATCAGAGATTGATTCTGATGATTCCTATAAGATTGCACGATATGCCTATGGTAAAGATTACCATTATCTGATAAAGGATAAACTAAAGGATTTGCTAAAGCAGGTCCAGGGACATATCAAAGATGTTGAAGGGCGGGCATTTGTAGATTCGGCCCCTGTACTTGAGCGGCAATGGGCGGCCCGGGGTGGATTGGGCTGGATCGGGAAGAATACCATGCTGATCAATAAAAATTCAGGCAGCTATTTTTTTATTGCCGAAGTGATCCTGAATATTGAATTGGAATACGATAATCCTGTTGGTGATTTTTGCGGGACTTGTTCGAAGTGTATTGATGCCTGCCCGACACAAGCACTAACACCATACCAGATGGATGCTTCTAAATGTATTTCCTATCTTACCATTGAATTAAAAGATGATATACCTGCGATATTCCAGGGGAAAATGAAAGATTGGATCTTTGGATGTGATATCTGCCAGGAAGTTTGTCCATGGAACCGTTTTTCGGAACCGCATAAAGAGCCGTATTTTAATCCGGTCGAAAAATTGAAAGGAATGTCCCGAAATGAATGGATTGAAATGACCGAAGAAGTTTTTAAGGATGTATTTCGGAAAAGTGCCGTGAAGCGTACAAAATACAAAGGACTGATGCGGAATATCAGATTCAATAGATCCTGATAATCAATCAAAGGTAGAATATTTGGCCTTATTATATCCACTTTTTTCGCTTCAGGAATAAATACATAACTATAATAACGACCAGCATGACCACCAGAATGGCTGGATATCCCCATTTTTGATGTAATTCCGGCATATAGTCAAAATTCATCCCATATATTCCTGCGAGAAAGGTAAGCGGTACAAAAAAGAGAGAGAAAATGGTCAGGGTTTTCATAATGATATTGAGGTTATTGCTCAAATTAGACATATAAATATCCATGATCGAGGTAACATAATCCCTGAAAGATTCAAAATCGGAACTCAGATGAGTTGTATGATCTAATACATCCTTAAAATATACTATTATATCCTCATTTATAAAGTTACTGCTGTCTGAAACTATATGCTTGACAGCGCCTTGTATCATAACAATCATACGCCGTAATTCCGAGATTTTTCTTCTAAGCGGGAGAATCTTTTCGTTCATGTTTTTCGATGGATTGGAGAGGATAACATCCTCCAGATCTTCTATCTCCTCCCGGATATATTCCATTACCAGGAACAACTGGTCAATAATGCTGTCTATAAGTTTATATAATAGAAAGTCCACTCCCTTTTGCCGTAATTTTCCCTTATTGAGTAAAATACGCTGACGAACAGTGCTGAAAACATCACCCTCAACTTTATCTTGAAAGGATATTACATAGTTTTTGCCTAAAACTAAACTTAGATGTTCGTGAATGATCTGTATATCATTGTTTTCTTTTGTCAGCCATAACATTTTCAGGATTGTGAACAAGTGATAATCAAATTCCTCAGATTTGGGATGATGTTCCGTATTCATTATATCCGAGGTCATCAGGTCATTAAACTTGAAATACTCTCCAAGTTCTTTCATTATCTCACTGTTTCCAACACCATCTAAATTGATCCAGTTTATCTTTTCCTGATCAAACTCTTCTTTCAAATCCTCAATATCCTTTATTTCAATGCTTTCTGCTGTTTGCTCATCATATTTTATCAGGGTAATCTGAATTTGCTGATCCTGATCCCCCATATATACCAGGTCTTCCGGAGCGCTTCCGATCTTTTTTTTGAACAGAGACTTTTTAATGGCTGATAGTGGATTGATGATAGGCATTTATTATGAGTTTACTTTGAAATCAAATTGTATATTTCCTTTTTTAAATATATAGAAAATATTCGATTTTTCTTTTGCAGGATAACATCTTTGAATTCCTAAATCATATCTGGCTCTTAGAAGAGCAAACTGGACAATTTTGATATTTAAGTAAATTCTTCCATCGATAGAAACAAATGTTCTGGATGCTCTTCTGATACGAACTAAAGATTTTTACCGGCAACTATTTTTAAACAATCAGGGTCTTTATTTAAATTACGAATCGAGAATTCAACTTAAAGATCGATAGAGAAGTTCTAATGTGGCTTTATAATCCGGGATGATATTTTTTAAAAGACAGATCTTATCTTATATAGCATGCTTCATACTATGTGTGTTTAACTTTAAGGTTCAGGGCCAGGAATCTCCTTATAACGCCAGGGCATATTTTGAAGCAGAGCATAACAGCACCTATTTATCCCTGGTAAAGAAAGTTGAAAAGGATGAAGCCCTTACCCGGGAGGAATTCAAGTACCTGGAGGAATACGAGAGTTATCTGTCGAATTTCTATCAAAATCTTTCTGACTCAGAAAAGGAAAAATACCGGAAGAATAAGGTGAAATGGGCGGGTGAGCCAAAAAAGAAATCAGTCAGCAAAGACACAACTTCATTTGATATTACGCCGGTGGGTAGTAATCCGGAGCGGAAATTTTACCTTAATAATGGATTATATGGATTGGGTTATGGAATAACATCCATATTCCTGTTCCAGCTTGATGGGGCAGGAGCGGCAGCTTTACCAATATTGTCCTTAGGAGTTTCACTGGCTTATCCAGCCATTAACAAAAAAAAGTATCAGGGAATAGACTTCAGCACAATTATGATGACCCGGCATGGTAAATTCATAGGATTGCTGGACGGTGCCGCCCTTGGTTTTCTATTATATGGGGATATTGGGGAAGATCCCTGGAAAGGCAAAGCCTTTGCGGCCACTATGATCGCATCAAGCATTGCACTTGGGGAGGTGGGCTTTCATGTTGGTAAGAAGAAAGAATTTCCTGAAGGAAAGGTAGCTGCCTTCAAATACTACAGTTTACTAATACCGTTTTTGACTTTCTCGGGGTTGGTGGCTGGGAATGTTGAGGAGCCAAGGGTATATGGTGCCTCAGTGCTGGCAGCCGGTGCAGCAAGTTATTGGTTTGCCGGGAAAGTATATGATAAATACAAATTCACCAGAGGAGATATGCTTGCTACTTCTTCCTTTGGATTGCTTACAACAGGCCTCGGTTTTGGGATTTCCCCGATGGAAGAACCATGGCATTTTATTTTTCCGGCTATTACTGCAATTGGTGGCACTTATGCAGGTCACAGGATTTTTAAGAATACAAAATTCAACAGGAAACAAGGTCTGAATACAAATTATGCAACCATGGCTGGTTCTGCAATTGGTTTCCTGGTTGCCCTTTTTATACCATCCGATTCTCATCATGTTTATTTGTTGCTCCCGGTAGCGACAGGTACGGCTGTATGGGCAGGATTTGTAGCCAAGTATAAAAAAGAACAATCGTGGACTTCCCGAAAGAACAGTAAAAAATGGGCAGACATGTCATTTAGTTTTACACCTCAGAATTACTTTATTAACAAACGACTGGGAAATCCTGGAAATGGAGGAGATAATTCCATAGAACTACCTCAGAACATGGGATTGCCTATGTTCAGCCTGAAATTGAAACTTTAAATTCTCTCATTTTGAGGATTTTTTGTCTTAGAGCTATGCCGGATTTATCCTTCATTGTAATTTTACATGAATATTTAATATCCGTTCAGGAATTATAATCTCCGAATCCTTTGCGAGTTTATAAAAAAAATTTACTTTTGCAGTCCGTTTTAAAAATTAGAATCAATGTACGCTATAGTAGACATTGCAGGTAAGCAGTTCAAGGTAACAAAGGATCAGCAGATCTTTGCTCCCAGGTTAAGTGGCGAAGCAGGGGATAAGATTGAGTTCAAGGAGGTCTTACTTGTTGATAATGATGGTAAGGTTAAAGTGGGCAACCCAACAGTAAAAGGAGCAAAAGTTTCCGGAAAAATTGTGGAACACCTGAAAGGCGATAAGGTGATCGTATTCAAGAAAAAAAGAAGAAAAGGATACAAAGTTAAGAATGGTCACCGTCAGGCTTATACAAAATTATTAATTGAAGAAATAAAATAAATTAATATGGCACATAAGAAAGGAGCCGGTAGTTCAAGAAATGGTCGTGAATCAGAAAGCAAACGACTGGGCGTAAAAATCTATGGCGGGCAATTTGCCAAAGCCGGTAACATCATTGTCAGACAGAGAGGAACGAAGCATCATCCTGGTAAGAACGTCGGGATGGGTAAAGATCACACGCTGTTTGCATTGACCGATGGCGTTGTAGAGTTTAAAAGGGGACAGAAAGACAGGTCTTTTGTATCTGTGACATCAGCAGAATAAAAATATTTTATAATTATATATAAAAATCCCGCGATAGCGGGATTTTTTTTTGTTTTTACCTTGGGAATTCCCCGGAGATCATGGGGCTGTGATTTCAACAGACCGTGAGGGATCAATCTTTCTCCATAAATGGATATCTGAAATCCATCGGTGGCACGAAAGTTTCCTTTATGGTACGTGGAGAAACCCATCTTAAAAGATTGATCATAGAACCAGCTTTGTCATTTGTTCCGGATGCCCTGGCCCCTCCAAAAGGTTGCTGACCCACTACTGCTCCTGTTGGCTTATCATTAATATAGAAATTCCCTGCAGCATTCACCAGTCCTTTGGTGGCCATGTCTATAGCATATCGATCCTTTGAAAATATAGCACCTGTTAAGGAATATGGTGATGTGCTGTCAACCAACTCTAGGGTCTCCTCGAACCGGTTAGCATTGTAAACATATATTGTCATTACAGGTCCAAAGATCTCCTCACACATGGTGACATACTGTGGATCTTCAGTTAAAATCACAGTAGGTTCCACAAAATAGCCCTGGGATTTATCATAACCTCCCCCGGCAATAATGCTGGTGGTTTTATTTTCCTTGGCGTCGTCAATATATTGTGCGATGCTGTCAAAAGATTTCTCATCTATGACGGCATTAAAGAAATTGCTGAAATCCTCCACGGGGCCTACGGTCATATCTTTCAGATCCTGTAATACATATTCTTTTACTTCAGGCCATAAGTTATCGGGGATATAAGTCCTGGAAGCGGCTGAACACTTTTGTCCCTGGTATTCAAAAGCACCGCGGGTTATAGCAGTGGCCACTTCTTTTGCATCGGCAGAATGATGAGCCAGAATAAAGTCCTTCCCGCCAGTTTCTCCAACGATCCTGGGATAGGATTTGTAGCTTGCGATATTCTGTCCAATGGTCTTCCAGATATGCTGGAATACTGCAGTGCCACCTGTAAAGTGGATGCCGGCAAAATCCGGATGACTGAAGATCGTATCTCCGGCAACAGGACCACTAACAAGTATCAGATTGATCACACCGTCAGGCACGCCTGCTTCCCTGAACACTTCCATTAAAACATGACCAGAGTATATGGCCGTTGTTGAGGCTTTCCAGACCACCGTGTTCCCCATAATAGCCGGTGCACTTGGCAAATTACCAGCTATGGAGGTAAAATTAAAGGGTGTTAACGCAAACACGAAACCTTCCAGTGGGCGCTGTTCAAGCCTGTTCCACATTCCGGGGGCTGAACCAGGTTGTTGTTTGTATATTTCCGTCATATAATATACATTAAACCTCAGAAAATCGATCATTTCACAGGCTGAATCGATTTCTGCCTGAAATACATTTTTAGATTGTCCCAGCATCGTGGCTGCATTTATCTTAGCCCGGTATGGCCCTGCAATAAGTTCTGCAGCCTTCAGGAAGATACTTGCCCTTTGTTCCCAGGGAAGTGCCTCCCAATCCGGCTTAGCCGCCATAGCAGCATTGATGGCAAGTTCCACATGCGATTTGTCTCCCTGATGATAATTGGCAATAATATGTTTATGGTCATGTGGTGGAGAAATAGGTCTCCTGTTTTCGCTTCTTACTTCCTTGCCACCTATGAACATAGGTATGTCGATCACCTCTGACCTTAATGCATCAATTGCCTTGCGTAATTCCTTTCTTTCCGGAGAATCCGGCAGATAAGATTTTACAGGTTCATTGATTGGGATAGGTGTATTGTAAAATCCTTTTGACATAATTTTATGGGTTTATGTTAAAAAAAACGTATTCTTTTCAGGATTGCAAAAGTAAGTAATATACTTCAAATTCCCCATTTTAGGAAAGGCAAAACAAGGCAATTACAGTATTGCTTTCAGGTCGATTAATTTCCTGATTTCAAAGGTGACAGGGAGGTTATGGTCCAGATTGTCCGGATTAAAAAAAACCACATCCAGATCAGCATTTAGGGCACCCTTTATGTCCGTTTCAAGGTTGTCGCCTATCATAAGGCAGGACTTTTTATCCATACCAATCATTTCAACTGCCTTATTGAACATTTCCTTACTGGGTTTTTTATACCCTACTGCCTCTGATGTAAATATCCTGTCAAAATATCCGCGGAGATTGCTGCTGTTCAACTTGGTATCCTGAATGTCATCGAATCCATTTGTGATTATATGCATTTCATATGATCCTTTTAAATAATCAAGTACTTCGAATGCGTCAGGGATCACATTCCCTTTGGTTGGACAGATGCTGAGATAGGTACTACTTATGTCTTCAGGTATATCTTCAATTTTTATTCCAAGTTGGGAAAGAACCATTTCAAATCTTTTTGTCCTTATATATTCCCTGTCAATCTCATCATGGTCATACTTCTCCCATAATATTGTATTTACTTCCTTGAATTTATCCACGAATTCCCGGCTACTGAATGCATTAAAACGCTGCATATTAAAGATGGAATAAACTTCATTCAAAGCCTCACTTGAATTTCTTTCAAAATCCCAAAGCGTGTGGTCCAGGTCAAACAGTAAATGAGAGTAATTCATATCGAAGATTTAACAGCGTTTATATCTACTCTAAGTAACTTCTTTCCTTCTGATGGAATTTAGCCAGTTCATCCTGTTTCAGAAAGGTTTCGAAATTTTCAAGATCCTTCTTTAATAGGTGGTCCTTATTGAAATAGTCAAAGATCAATTTTATCAGGTCAGTTACTTCTTCTTTTATCGAATAAAAAACCCATTGATCTGCTTTTCTTGAGTTAACAATCCCTGAATTTTTGAGGTAGGACAGGTGCCGGGATGTTTTCGCCTGGGTAAATTCCAGGATGATCTCGAGATCTGTGATGCACATCTCACCCTTCATAAACATTAAATTCAAAATTCTAACCCGTGGTTCTTCGGATAGTGCTTTGAAAAGCTGAACGCCAAATACTAGGGAAAAGTTCTTTAAACGCATAAAATCAGGATGAAAGTTCAAATATAATTGTTTAGACGATTAAGTGCCACTCAATGATATTTAATTGTTAAAGATTGTTAAAATGAGTAGAATTGTAGTCATATTATTCATCTTTGGATATATAATTCAAGCTTTGGATTGAGTTGGCGAATAAAAATAGTCCTGGGAATTGTGTTATTAACCCTTTCTCTTCTGAATGGGAAAGATGCCCGTGCACAGGGAGGTGAATTGGAGATTATCCAGTTTTCCGGGGTAGTTCTACGACCTGACAGTACTGGTGGCGTGCTGGGGGTGCATGTATATGTTCCAAAGGCCGGCAGGGGTACAACAACTAATCAATTCGGTTACTTTTCAATGCCAACGCTTGTTAGCGACAGCGTGGTGATCAGTGCAATTGGCTATCAAAAACAACATTTTATTGTTCCCAAAGATCAGGGAGATGCTATAACTGTAATTATTCCCCTGAAAGAAGATACGATTATTTTGCCAGAAATAGAGGTATTCCCTTACCCAACGGAGGAATTACTGAAAGAGGCCATACTTGCCATGCGCCTGCCAAATGCAAGGGATTATAATGCCATAAACCAGAATCTAAATGAACAGATCATGGCTGAAATGTTCCGGACCATGCCTATGGATGGAAGCCAGAATTACAAGTATTATATGAACCAGCGTCTTACATACTGGAATGATGCTATAGGACCTCGATATAATGCCCTCCTCAACCCATTAGCCTGGGCAGACTTCTTCAAATCCCTGAAAAGAGGGGACCTGAAGAAAAAGTAATTTTTAGGAGATCCGGAAACAATTATTATAAAATCCTCACGTTTATATTTTAGCTGTTTAGTGACGGGCTTTTATGAGAAGATTTTTTATTATTATTTCAGGGGTTTTATTATTGATATTCAATCAGTGTGCAACAGAGAAGGAATCTGAAGAAAATTATTTCACAGGTATCTGGGAAGCTGAATGGTATCTTGTTGATGAAGATATGCATGGAATGTTTTCGGAATCTGATATCACAATGAATGGTCAGGTTGTAATTGACCGGGACCATACCGTGGAGATAATAGCTTACGGATTTGAGGGTTGCGTTTTTACTTCCGATACGGCCATGAACATGTTACATTTTGAGTTTCAGGACAGTATATTAAACCTAATTAACAAGGAAAAAGAGGTAGTTTTCTCTTACAGGATAAAAGAAAAACTACCTGATAAACTTACACTTCTATTGATGGATGATATACAACTTACCTTAAGTCGTTGATCCTTCAATTTTTACATTATCCAGATTTATAAACTTTATATGATTGTTCTTGTCGAGATCAATTCCGACAATAGAATCCTTACGGATATCTCCGGATAAGATCTCTTTGGAAAGCTCATTAAGTACTTCTCTCTGTAATATTCGTTTTAATGGTCTGGCTCCATATTGAGGATCAAATCCAATCTCAGCTATATATTCAAGGGCCTGATCAGATGCCTCCAGTTTTATTCCATTTGACATAAGCATCTCCTGGATATTCCTGAATTGAATTCCAACAATCTTTCGGACATCTTTCTTGGATAGAGGTTTGAACATAATCGCTTCGTCAATCCTGTTCAGGAATTCAGGTCGGAAGGTTTGTTTCAACATATCGAAAACCTGCTTTTGTGTATCTTCAAGAACCTTCACCTCATTTTCTTCGGTAAGCCCGGCAAACTTTTCATGGATGATATGGGATCCTATATTGGTGGTCATTATTATTATGGTATTCTTGAAGTTTGCAACCCGGCCTTTATTATCTGTCAACCGGCCATCGTCAAGAACCTGCAACAATATATTGAAAACATCCGCATGGGCCTTTTCTATTTCATCTAGCAGAATTACAGAATAAGGCTTTCTTCTTACAGCTTCTGTTAACTGACCCCCTTCATCGTAACCAACGTATCCCGGAGGTGCTCCTATCAACCTGCTTACTGTATGTCTTTCCTGGTATTCCGACATATCGATGCGAATCATGGCATTTTCATCATTGAACAGAAATTCAGCTAGTGATTTTGCCAATTCGGTCTTTCCAACACCCGTCGTCCCCAGAAATATAAAGGAACCAATAGGCCGCCTTGGGTCCTGTAATCCTGCCCTGCTTCTTCTGACGGCATCAGACAGTGCCCGGATCGCCTCCTCCTGCCCGGCCACACGTTTCCCTAATTCCTTTTCAAGCAGCAATAATTTTTCCCGGTCACTCTGAAGCATTTTGGATACCGGAATACCAGTCCACTTAGCCACCACTTCTGCAATATCTTCGCTGTCCACATCTTCCTTTAACAAGGGGGAATTGCCTTTCATCTCTTCCATACGCGCATTGAATTCTTCCAGTTTTTTCTCGCTTTCCACAATCGTACCATATCGTATTTCTGCCACTTTGCCAAAATCACCTGCTCTTTCAGCCTGTTCCGCCTCATGCTTGAACTGATCTATCTTTTCCTTTTCTTCCCGGATACCTTTTATCACTTCCTTTTCACTTTCCCACTTAGCTTTGAGCTCATTTCTTTGCTCAGATAAATTGGCAATTTCCTTTGAGAGAGACCTTTCTTTTTCTTTATCCTTTTCCCTCCGGATCGCCTCCCGTTCGATTTCAAGTTGCATGATCCTCCTTTGCAACTCATCCAGTTCCTCGGGAAGTGAATTGATTTCTATCCTTAATTTTGAAGCTGCTTCATCCATCAGGTCTATGGCCTTATCGGGAAGGAAACGGTCTGAAATGTATCGATCGCTTAATTCTACTGAGGCGATAACCGCGTCATCTTTAATCCTCACCCCATGATGGACTTCATATTTTTCCTTAATCCCCCTTAAAATGGAAATAGAATCCTGCATAGAAGGTTCATTAACCATAACGCTCTGGAACCGTCGTTCAAGGGCCTTGTCTTTTTCTATATGTTTCTGATATTCCTTCAGCGTAGTTGCGCCGATAGCATGTAACTCGCCCCTGGCCAATGCTGGTTTTAACAGGTTTGCAGCATCCATTGCACCTTCACCTGCACCAGCTCCAATCAAGGTATGTATCTCGTCAATAAACAAAATGATCTCCCCATCTGAATCGGTAACTTCTTTGATTACTGATTTTAATCTTTCTTCAAACTCTCCCTTGTATTTGGCACCAGCTACGAGTAGTCCCATATCCAGAGATATGATTGACTTTGACTTAAGATTTTCAGGAACATCACCATCAACCATCCTTTGTGCCATCCCTTCGACAATGGCTGTTTTGCCCACTCCAGGTTCGCCAAGCAGGATCGGATTATTCTTAGTTCTTCTTGATAAGATTTGTAAAACTCTTCGAATTTCATCATCCCTGCCAATCACCGGATCGATCTTGCCATTCTGGGCCATCTCATTAAGATTCTTACTATATCGCTCTAATGAACGGTATTTGCCCTCTGCGTTTGCATCATTTACCCTGTTCCCTTTTCTTAGCTCGGTAATAGCCATTTTAAGGTTTTTTTCATTGATTCCTGCATCTTTCAGGATCTGGGCCATTTTGTCCTTACCCTTGAGTATGCCCAGGAGTAAGTGCTCTATGGAAATGTATTCATCTTTTAATTCTTTGCTGAAATTTTCAGCATGCTGCAAAACAGATGAACTGTCATTTGACAAATAAGGTTGCTGACCACCGCTAACTTTTGGATAGCTTTCCATCAATTCCATCAGCTTGGTATGCAGATGGTCAATGTTTACATCGAGTTTGTTTAAGACGAAGGAAGCTACATTCTCATCCGTATCAATGATGCCTTTAAATAAATGAGCCGGTTCAATGACCTGGTTGCTCATTTCCTGGGCAACCTGTACAGACTTCTGAATTGCTTCCTGAGATTTAATGGTATATTTTTCAAAATTCATATCTAGTTTCTCCTTCTTATATGTACATTTTCAATGTTTCAAATTTCAAACCATTTTAAATTTGAAAAGCAATTATGCCAAAATGTCCGTTTTTGAACACATAAGTGATGAATTTGCGCCAGATTGGCTTATTAATGAATTCAGATTATTTAGAATCCAGATTTATGCATGAGCTATTAAATCTTATAAAATCTGAGATTCAGAGATAGAAAAAATCAGTCATCAATTGAAATTGCATCTTTATATGCAGTATCATAATAGCTGATCAGGTTATTCCAGTCAAAATGAACGGAGGCATTTTCGGCTTTGTAACGAAGATCTATCCTTTCCCGCCTGCTTAACCTCACGAATTGCAGCATTTGATTGGCCAGTTGGTTGGCTGCCTGGTCAAAATCTTGTGTCTTGTTATTTGTTATATAAATCGGTTTCTTATTGATCGGCTTAATGTGGTTTACAACATAGTCCCCGAATCCTGAAAGATTACTCGTTATTGCAGGGACCGCCCTGGCAAGACATTCCAGGGGAGTATAACCCCATGGTTCATACAGGCTAGGAAATATGCCCAGGTGGCAACCCCTGACAAACTGGTCATATTCTATACCAAAAAGAGGGTTCGTAGTATTAATGAAATCTGGATGGTAAACGATCTTTACCCGGTCATCCAAATTATTGATGAGATTGGTGGACCTTAGAAAGTTCAATATGGGATCATCTCCGTCATTGATCAGGTTATGTGTAATAATTGGTGGGAGTGAGGCCTTCTTGAATGATTGGAGCGTTCTTCTGTATCGGAGTCTCCAGTAATCATCAACAAAGTCATTCAGTATTGGAAGGCGTTGATCCTCGCTAGTTGCTGCAGCATAAAAGAGTCGCTGTGCGACTTGTTCCTTCACTGTATCTATGGTATTTCTCAATTCCTCCAGAACAGCTTTTGAATGTAAAATCTCAGGGTTGATGGAATGAAAAGGTTGCTTTGTAATGAAGAACATAATTACGGTAACATCATCACCTGCCCGTTTTAGTTTCCAGTTAAGTCTTGATAATGCCTCAATGGTCAGGTCAAATCCTTTGTTCCGGTATTCGAATCTTCCTGAGGTAAAGAAATAAAGTGTTTTGTCGAGGTCGAAGGTATAACTAGGGAAAAAGTGCGCCATGATGAATTCATTGATTCTTTCCTTAAACTCCTTATGTAGGTTCTGGAATTCATGCAAAGCCGTAAATCTTTGAATATTTATTCCATTGGGTAAAATGTAATCGGGCTTTCGACCTATTAAATGTTCGCATTCACGGCCTGTAACCTCACTTACTGTTGAAAATATATGGGCTCCGTGTGCTGCTGATCTTTCTATCCGGACCTGAGGTTCAATGTTGAATTTTCTGGCTTCATCCAACCAGTTGAAAAATGGTAAATGCTCATAAAACTGCGGATCATTCATGGCCAGGTACCTGCCCAGCATGGTTGCATGGGTAGTAAAGATCGTTCTGACGGGTATATTTTCATGCCTGATTTCCGGGATTGCCGTTCCGGCCATCCATTCGTGAAAATGACCGATGATCTTATTGCTGGTAAAGCCATCCATTGCCAGATGTGCAAAAAAGACCTGGACCAGGTAACCAAAAGCGATGACTTTATCTAAAAGCTCATCGCCTTCCGGGAAAGAAATATCGTGGTGGTCCCATATTTCATATTTGATTGAACCTAGTCGGTCATAGACACAATATGGATTTAAAAGGACAGTATTCGGTCGGCCGGTAACCAGCCATTTTCCGTACTTCGCATCAAAGCCCAATTCCTTTAATTTCTGAACAACCTGACAATATGGATCCGGCGAATCAGTAATCTCTTCAAACTCAGAGATTGCATATTGATGTATATATGGCCCGACGGTACAATAGTTTCTCCCCCATTTATTCACTTGTGTAGGAGTTTTTGACCTGATTACTGTATAAATTCCACCTACCTGGTTACAGACTTCCCAGGCTACTTCTACCAGCAAGGTGTTAAATATTTCTCTCTTGGTGATCTTCTTAACCACATCAGATTTTGGAGGGTGTGTTTTTTTCATATTCTTACTCTGATGAATAAAAAACAATTACTCCATAAATTAATTAAATAATTATTCATGTTGAAAGTATTTATAGATTTTTAGCTTTTCGTGAACCTTTGAACAGCATACCCGGTCTTGGGATGAAGGCGGGTACTTCCGATCTGTATTGAGAATAAGCTTTACCAAATGATTTGATCAGTTTTTTCTCTTCAAAATAAGAACCAATAATAAAATAGATGATCATTAATGGAACAGACGCCAGGTTGACCATATTTGGAGCAAAGATCAGATACCCAATCAAAAAAAGCATGGAACCGCTGTACAATGGATGTCTAACATATTTTAAGATACCCTTCTTTATGAATCCCTGTTCTTCCAGAATCCCTTTGGCTTGTCTGAACCCAAGAAATTCTGCGGTATCGTAAAATGAAAAGGATTCCAAAATAATTTGCAATCCAACTGAGGCAAGGCATAATCCAATACCTGTTGAGAGCGTATTCCTGTCATACAGGATTGAAAAAGGAAGAGAGGATTGAAACAGGAAAATGACTGCCAATCCTCCAATGGAAAAGAACACATATATGGCTCTGTAAAACCTGTTTAAACGAGGAAACATCTTCCGAAATTTCGTTTTTACAATTGTGGAGGCAAATAAGCTATGAATCGTGAAATATAATATCCAGAATAAGATCAGTTTTAGAATGGATGCCATTGCAATTTGTTAAATAATTATTTTATATTAATATCCCGTATCAGCTAGCCTGATACCTGTTTTTGATTTTATACAAAAATGAACAAAATAAAAATTGGAATTGCAAGAGAAGGGAAAATCCCTCCGGATAACCGGGTTCCCTTAACACCCTGGGAAGTCATAGAGGCACAGAATATTTTCCCTGCTTTTGAAATTGTCGTACAAACCTCCGGCATACGCTGTTTTGCAGACACCTCGTATTCAGATCTGAATATTCCTGTTGTAGAGAAACTGGATGATTGTGATATTATTCTTGGCATAAAAGAGTTTCAGGATAAAGATCTGATACCAGAAAAGACCTATTTATTCTTTTCTCATACTATTAAAAAGCAGTCCTATAACAGAAAATTACTCAGATCCATCCTTGACAATAGAATAAAGCTTATTGAATACGAATGCCTGACTGATAAATTTGGAAAGCGGGTAATAGCTTTCGGGCGGTTTGCAGGCATAGTGGGCGCCTACAATGGCCTTTTAGGTTATGGGAAAAAGTTTAACCTATACCATATAAAGCCAGCCTATCAATGCAGTTCCTATATTGAGCTGAAAAACGAATATAAAAAGATGCAGCTTCCCCCGATAAAAGTTGTCCTTACCGGACATGGAAGCGTTGGTCATGGTGCCAGGGAGGTTCTTGAGAATATGGGAATAAAAGAAGTAACAGTTTATGATTTTATGACCCATGAGCTAAAAGATCCGGTTTTTACCCAGTTGCACTCCAGAGATTATTACAAACGATTTGATGATGCGGATTTTGATCGTGAAGAATTTCACAGGTCTCCACATTTTTATAAGTCTGATTTTATCAAGTTTGCCAGGAAAGCTGATATTTTTATTAATGGAACATATTGGAATCAGGGTGCAGACCGCTATTTCAGCATAGCTGATATGCTGCATGACGATTTTAATATCAACATCATAGCGGATATTTCCTGCGACATAGGGGGCCCGATCCCATCGACCTTAAGAGCAAGTACTATTGAGGCTCCATTTTATGATTTTGATCCCGTCGAATCCTGCGAAAAACCTCCTTTTTCAGATGATGGAAACATTTCGGTAATGGCTGTTGATAATTTACCAAACGAACTTCCAAGGGAAGCTTCTAATTCTTTCGGACGTGCATTGATTGAAAAAGTTTTTCCGAATATGGTTTACGGAGATAAAGATGAAATGATCGAAAGAGCAACCATAACCGATAATGGTGAGCTTACCCCCAGGTATAATTATCTCCATGAATTCGTATATGGCAGGAAATAAAAAATCCCATCCCAGGCATTTTTCAGACTGAGACGGGATTGGTGTTTTGTATTCAGGTATTAACTATTCATTGTCAATAGAAACTCTTCATTATTTCTTGTACCCTTCATTCTCTCTATCAGGAATTCAATGGCCTCATTAGAGTTCATGTCCTGAATAAATTTACGCAGGATCCAGATTCTCTGGAGTGTTTCCTTATCAAGCAGCAGATCTTCTCTTCTTGTACCTGAAGCAGGAACATCAAGTGCAGGGAATATCCGCTTGTTGGATAACTTACGATCCAGTTGTAATTCCATATTACCTGTTCCTTTAAATTCTTCAAAGATAACTTCATCCATTTTTGAACCAGTTTCTATCAGGGCAGTTGCGATAATGGTCAGAGATCCACCATTTTCAACATTTCTTGCGGCACCAAAAAATCTTTTTGGCTTGTGTAATGCATTTGCATCAACACCCCCGGACAATATCTTTCCTGAGGATGGAACCACAGTGTTATGAGCCCTTGCTAACCTGGTAATAGAATCCAGAAGGATAACCACATCATGCCCACATTCTACCATTCGTTTGGCCTTTTCCAGAATAATGTTCGCAACCTTGACATGTCTTTCTGCTTGTTCGTCGAATGTTGAAGAAACAACTTCTGCTTTAACAGAACGTGCCATATCGGTAACTTCCTCAGGTCTCTCATCTATCAACAGAATCATCAGATAAATTTCAGGATGGTTTTCCGCAATGGCATTTGCTATCTGCTTCAACAATACCGTTTTACCTGTATAGGGCTGCGCAACGATCATTCCACGCTGACCTTTACCTATCGGGGCGAATAAATCATGTATCCTCATGGAATAATTTCCAGGATCAGCCTTTGTTGCAAGGTTTATTTTCTCTTCCGGGAATAACGGAGTGAGGTACTCAAATGGTACCCTGTCCCTTATTTCTTCCGTAGTCTTTCCATTCACATTTTCAACCCTCAGCAAGGCAAAATATTTCTCTCCTTCCTTTGGTGGTCGGATCTGGCCATGTACAATGTCGCCGGTTTTTAATCCAAACAGTTTAATCTGTGAGGGTGATACATAAATATCATCCGGGCTGGCCAGGTAATTATAATCTGATGAGCGGAGGAAGCCATAGCCATCCTGCATGATCTCAAGAACACCTTCATTCTCAATAACTCCATCAAATTCTTTAATTGCCGGCTTTTTATGGCCCTGGTCATCTTTACGATCCCTTCTATGATCTTTCCTTGGTTCGTCTCCACCTCTATGTTCAGCTTTTTCAGCTCTTTCAGGTTTCTCACGCTTTTTAGCAGTTTTAGATTCATCTCCTCCGAATTTCCCGAAGGTTTCATCCAATTCCATGTCAAAAGATTCAAGCAATTCATCAGCTGTTTTATTAGCTGCATCTTTTGACTCTATTTCTTTTACATTTTCTCTTTTAGCAATGGTTGCGGTAATATTCGGTTCACTAACCGGTTCTTTCTTCGCAGTTTCCTTCTTGCTCTTTTCTTTTTTAGTTTGTGGGTTGGCGGCTTGGTAATCAAGAATTTTATAAATTAATTCCTTCTTGGGAAGTTTTTTAAAATTTTTAATTCCCAATCCCTCCGCAACTTCTTTCAGCTCAGAAAGAAGCCTCACATTTAAATCATCAATATTATACATAATAAGGTATTAAAAGTAATCTAGGATTTGTTTTGATCTTATTGAACAGTTATGAAAAAGAATAATGAATTTCTACTCTCAGAATGGGCTATCTCTATAGTCCACAGATGAATTGATGGTACAATATTATATCACATACCCTTAATTGTCAAGAATATACATTTATTTTATCTAAACAAATATTTTAAAATTTTATTTCGAAAAAATAAATTTTTTTATTGTTAACAATAATTCCTCTTACATTTGCACAAAGAATAAATTGATACAATATGCTTCAACTAACGCATATAAGAAGTAAGAAAGAGGACGTAATAAAGGGGCTGGGGAAAAAGAGATTTCCTGATGCTGAGGCTACCATATCACAAGTGATCGAACTGGACGACAAGCGACGAGCTTTACAGTCAGACCTGGATTCTCTTTTGAATGAGTTGAACCAGATTTCACGTTCGATCGGAAGCTTATTGAAAGAGGGGAAAAAAGAAGAAGCTGAGCTGGCCAAAAAGACAACCAGGGAACTTAAAGAGAAGAGTAAAATATTAAGTGATAGTATGGCTGAAGCACAGGGCCAACTTGAGGAATTACTCTATACGATCCCAAATATTCCTCATGAAGATGTTCCCGAGGGGGTAAAACCTGAAGATAATCTCACCCTGTTTGAATGGGGAGATGTTCCTGTTCTAGGTGATGGCGCCTTACCGCATTGGGACCTGATTCAGAAATATGATATAATAGATTTTAAGCTTGGTAATAAGATAACAGGAGCTGGATTCCCGGTTTATAAAGGAAAAGGAGCCAAACTTCAACGGGCCTTGGTAAGTTTTTTCCTTGAAGAAGCCGAAAAGGCTGGATATATGGAGATACAACCTCCAGTACTTATAAATGCGGAATCTGGCCGTGCCACAGGACAGCTGCCAGATAAGGAAGGACAAATGTACCAGCTTACAGATGAGGAATATTATTTGATACCGACCGCAGAGGTGCCGATTACCAATATATACAGGGATTCTATAATCAGCAGTGATGATTTGCCAATCAAAAATGTGGGCTTTACTACTTGTTTCAGAAGGGAAGCCGGGTCCTGGGGGGCACATGTTCGGGGTCTTAATCGATTACACCAGTTTGATAAGGTTGAAATTGTGGAAATACATACCTCGGATGAATCATACAAGGCGCTGGATAAAATGTGTGATTACGTCAAAGGTCTTTTGATTAAGCTGGAGTTGCCTTTTCGTATGATCAGGTTATGCGGTGGCGATCTTGGATTTACATCAGCTATGACTTACGATATGGAAGTGTTTTCCGCAGGTCAGCAAAAATGGTTGGAAGTAAGCTCGGTAAGTAATTTCGAAACTTACCAGGCCAATCGTTTGAAATTACGGTATAAGGATGATAATGGTAAGAACGTCCTTTTGCACACACTAAATGGTAGTGCCCTTGCTTTACCGCGAATTGTTGCCGCCATTTTGGAAAATAATCAGACAGAAGATGGAATAAGGATACCGGGTGTCCTTCAGAAGTATACCGGATTTCAGGTAATTAAATAAATCTGACAAGGATGATTGTAAGAAAGGGCAGAAAGGAGGACCTGAAAAGTGCAATGGAATTGATAAAGGAGCTGGCTGTTTACGAAAATGCACTTCATGAAGTTAAAAACACAGTAAAAGAAATGGAAAAGGATGGGTTTGGTTCGAATCCTGTATTTGATTTCTTTGTCGCTGAAAATGATAATGGCATCATTGGAATGTCTTTATATTACTACAGGTATTCAACATGGAAGGGGAAGATATTGTATATTGAAGACCTAATCGTCTCCGAAAAATACAGAAGAAGTGGAGCAGGATCCCGCTTAATGGAGGCTTCATTTGAGGAAGCAAGAAAGCAGAACTGTAATGGCGTGCAATGGCAGGTATTGGACTGGAATGAACCTGCAATTAAGTTTTACGAGAAATATAATCCTGCCCGGGATGCCGAATGGATTAATTTCAGAATTGAAAAGCAACAATTGGATAATTATAAATCGAGTTCCTGAAGTACAGTCTGAAAAGCAACATGCTTGTTCTTATATCTTAGGATATGCTCCTCTGCTAATTTATGTGCTGATTTATCCAGAAATTCCTGAATCAGTTCTAATGTATTGGCCATAAGCTGAATTGAAAAAGTTGAGCCCTCATCCTCAACATTTAACAAACGGAAAAATCGCACGGAAGAAAAATATCCGGTATTCATTAACCTGGGAATATAATCTGTCTTCATCCAGTTGGTCCATTCAGTTTCAATATCCTTGTCTATGTTGTAGGTTATATTATATAAGATCATTCAAGAAGTATTTTGATTATTTAAAAATTTTCGCATAAATTGGAATATTGTGGTTTACTATCTGCTGACATGAGCAAATATCTGCTAAATCTGTATCCTTTTGTAACAAATTTTAAACAAAAAGGAACAGGACTTGTTACCCAAATATCATTTAACGCAAAATTATCTTGTCAACATATTCTATAAAAGACTTAGAACAGTTATCGGGGATCAAGGCTCATACCCTGAGGATATGGGAGCAAAGGTATGACTTTATCAAGCCCAAAAGAACAGAAACGAATATAAGGTACTACGATGACCGTGATCTCAAATTGATATTGAATGTATCACTGCTCAAAGAGAATGGTCATAAAATCAGCAAAATCTCTAGGATGCCATATGATGATATGCAAAATGAGGTTATCAAGCTTACCGAAAAAAAACTAAGCTATCCTGAGCAGATACATTCCCTAACGCTGGCTATGATAGATCATGATGAGGAACGCTTTGAAAAAATCATGTCTACCATAATCCTGCAACTTGGTTTTCAAATGACCATGGTGAAAGTTATTTATCCTTTTCTTGTCAAGATCGGGATACTATGGCAGACAGGTGCTATAACACCTTCCCAGGAGCATTTTATCTCCAATCTTATCAGGCAGAAAATTATCGTTGCGATTGATGGCCTTTTTATTCCAGCTACTGAATACCGGAAAAAATACCTTCTTTTTCTCCCGGAGGAAGAAATGCATGAATTATCACTATTATTTTCATCATATATTATAAAATCGAGGAAGAATAAAGTCGTTTATATTGGTCAGAACACACCCTTTGAAGATGTAATTAAAGTTTATAACCAACAAAAGCCCGATTTTCTGCTGACAGTTATTACGGCTCATCCACAACCCTGTGATTTGCAACCCTATCTTGACAAGTTAAGCCAGACATTTCATAATACTGAAATTTTAATCTCCGGACGCCAGCTTTTAGAGGAGGATCTCGAAACTGGCACAAATATCAATCTATTATATAGATTAGAAGACCTTATTGAATTTGTAGATGAGCAAAATGGAGAATAAGACTATTTTCTGTTTGATCACTAAATCCAGACCGCTTCATAATTAATTCTACTTAATATTCATTTCATCCATACTCTTATTATGATCTATCCAATTGAATTCATTCCAAAATGACTTTTTAATACAGTTAAAAAATAATTTTTAGATTTTAAGCAGAACCATTATAGGTTATCTTCGTATCATTCATTGTAACCTGAGCACAGGATACCAAAAATCTGTCTATTCCTTTAGCACAGGATTTTGATAACCTGTCTAAGTTCTTAATAGTTAAACGAAACCAAAGTTGCACACCGATTAATCCCTTCGTTTGTTTAATTTTTTATAACATTTATGGAAAATAATTAAACAATCAATTTTTTTTCTAAAAACAATAATTGCCATAAAATACTGATAATCAATTTAATAGGTATAAATATTGATAATTCAGCAATATTTTCTTAATATTTTGTTTAATAAATATTTGTAAATAATAAACAAAATGGTTTATATTTGTCTAAGTATTTAAAAAGAAACATTAAACAAAAGAAAATATGACAGCTTTAGAATTTAGTTACAGCATCAGCAATCTGACCAAATCCTTAAAACCGGTTGCTTACAGACTTACAAGAGACAATGAGGATGCAGAAGACCTCGTTCAAGAAACTGTTTTCAAAGCATTTTCTAACAGGGAAAAATTTGCCGAAGGTACTAACCTGAAAGCTTGGTTATTCACCATCATGAAGAATACCTTTATTACCAATTATCAAAGAATGGTAAGAAGAAACACTTTCATTGATACTACGGATAATCTTCACTATATTAATAGCACGGATAACATCACCGAGAATCTGGCATATTCCAGTTTTGCCATGAAAGACATTAAAAAGGCAATTGACAAACTGGATGAAATATACAGGAAACCTTTTATGATGCATTTCCGGGGATTTAAATATTTTGAAATAGCAGAAAAATTGGATATTCCGATTGGAACTGTCAAGAATCGTATTCATATTGCACGTAAGGAATTAAAAGGTTATCTTAAGGCTTACAGTAAAAGATAGTTTTTGAAAACAGTACTCGTCATAGGTTCCGGATTTTCAGGTTTATCGGCTGCAACACACATTGCAAATGGCGGTCTGAAAGTTACAGTCCTCGAAAAGAATGACTCCCTGGGAGGAAGAGCAAGGATCTTCCGGGAAAAGGGATTTATGTTTGATATGGGGCCAAGTTGGTACTGGATGCCGGATGTTTTCGAAAGATACTTTAACAATTTTGGTAAGTCTGCTTCTGATTATTATAACCTTGTAAGACTTGATCCTTCTTATAAAGTTGTCTTTGGGTCGAGTGATGCTATTGATATTCCGGCTAATTATGAATTATTCAAGGAAATGGTGGAAACCATTGAGATGGGAGCAGGTGAAAACCTGGATAAATTCCTTGAACAAGCTGCATATAAATACGATCAGGGAATAAATAATCTGGTCCAGAAACCCAGCCGTTCGATTACTGAGTTTATTAACCTGAAGCTTTTGTTTGATGTAATCAGGATGGACATTTTCATGTCGTATGAAAAACATATTAAAAAGTTTTTCCATCATGAGAAAATTCTCAGGTTAATGGAATTCCCCATTTTATTCCTGGGTGCTATTGCTAAAAATACACCGGCTCTGTATTCTCTTATGAATTATGCAGATATAAAGTTGGGTACCTGGTATCCTATGGGTGGTATGAATAAAATAATAGAAGGAATGGTTGACCTTGCCAAAGAGAAAGGTGTTACCTTCAAAACAGAACAGGAAGTCCGGAAATTTGAAATTGAAGATAAAAATATTCAAACCATCCATACGCAAAATGCATCGTATTCTGCAGACATGGTGGTAGCCGCTGCTGATTACCAGCATGTTGACAATAAAATACTGACACAACAATATCAGAATTACGGTGAGGATTATTGGAATAAAAAAGTTTTTGCGCCCAGTGCAGTGATCTTTTATTTGGGTGTGAATAAAAAAATCAAGAATTTAAACCATCATAATTTGTTCTTTGATGCTGACTTTGAAGCACATGTAGAAGAAATTTATACCAATCCCGAGTGGCCTGAAAAGCCATTGTTCTACGCTTGTGCTCCTTCAAAAACAGATCCTTCTGTTGCACCTGAAGGAATGGAAAATCTGTTTATTCTGATCCCGGTTGCAGCAGGGCTAAAAGAGACTGACCATATCATAACGCAATATTTTAATCAGGTAATAGAAAGGATAGAAAAATATACCGGCGATAAAATTAAGGATCATATCATATACAAGCGTAGTTTTACAAGGAAAGACTTTATAAAAGATTATAATTCCTTCAAGGGAAATGCATATGGGCTGGCCAATACCTTAAGACAAACGGCCATACTTAAACCAAGCATTAAAAACAGAAAGGTCAATAATCTTTATTATACAGGGCAACTTACCGTTCCCGGTCCGGGAGTGCCCCCATCTCTTATCTCAGGTGAAGTGGTAGCCAGGGAGGTAATAAAAGATCTGGTACATTGATATGACTAAACAACTCTACGATATATCTTCACAAGTTTGCAGTAAGGTAATTACTAACCACTACAGTACGTCTTTTTCGATGGGCATCCGTACGTTGCACAAAAAGTACCGAATGCCAGTCTACAGCATTTATGGATTCGTCAGACTGGCTGATGAAATCGTAGATACTTTCCATGATTTTGACAAAAAGACATTACTGGATTCTTTCAAAAAAGATACTTATCAGGCCATAAATAAAAGGATCAGTTTAAACCCGATCTTAAATGCTTTCCAGTTAGTAGTTAATCAATATGGAATAGAAAGGGAATTAATTGATGCATTTTTACTTAGCATGGAAATGGATCTTTCTGAAAATGAACATAACCAAGCAACATATACAAAATACATTTATGGATCTGCGGAAGTAGTCGGTTTAATGTGCCTCAGGGTATTTGTTAATGGAGATGGACAATTATATGAGGAACTTAAGGAACCTGCCAGGAGGTTAGGTGCTGCCTTTCAGAAAGTTAATTTTCTCAGGGACATACAAAGTGATTACCAGGAAAGGGGAAGGGTGTATTTTCCCGGGATCGATTTCGAGCATTTTAAAAATACAGAAAAAGATTTGATCCAAAAGGATATTCAGGAAGACTTCATAGCTGCTTATAATGGGATTATTAAATTACCTAAAGGCAGCAGGAAGGGCGTTTACCTGGCATATATTTATTATTTGAAATTATTCCATAAAATTAAAAAATTACCCGCCTCTAAGATACTTTCGGAGCGGGTCAGAATCCCTGATATTACCAAATTTGCCTTATTGCTTCCTGTGCTTGTTTCAAACAATTTATCCTCACCGGAGTTTTCAAGATAATATGAAAAACATAAAGGTTGATATTGATATTAATTCAGGTTTCTGCTTCGGAGTGGTCTACGCCATTGATATGGCAGAAGAAATACTTGATGAGCAGGAATATCTTTACTGTCTTGGTGATATTGTGCACAATGATGCGGAAGTAAAACGACTTGAAAAAAAAGGTCTAAAAATCATTGATCATAAATTTCTCAAAACACTCAAGAACGAAAGAGTCCTGATTAGAGCCCATGGCGAACCTCCTGAAACCTATAAACTAGCGGTTGAAAACAATCTTGAATTGATAGATGCATCATGTCCTGTGGTGCTCAAATTACAGAACCGAATTAAAAAAGCCCATGACCGGGATGAAAAAATATATATTTATGGAAAGCATGGTCATGCCGAGGTCTTGGGTCTCCTGGGACAGACCAAGAATGAAGCTACTGTCTTTTCAGATATAAAAGAACTTGATATTTCTAAAATGCCGGATAAAATCTCACTTTACAGTCAGACCACTAAAAGTATGGATTCCTTTTATGGCATTTCAAGTGAATTACAAAAGGCAGGATTAGAAGTGAATGAGAATGATACCATTTGCCGTCAGGTTTCAAACCGCGATAAGGAACTTAGGGATTTCGCAAGTAAATATGATATAATTATATTTGTCTCCGGAACTAAATCATCCAACGGTAAGGTCCTGTATCAGGTATGTAAGGATCGGAATCCAAATACACATTTTATCTCTGACCCGGAGGATCTTGAAATTTCATGGTTTGGCTCAAATGTTACGGTAGGTATTTGCGGGGCAACATCCACACCCATGTGGTTGATGGAAGAAGTGAAACAGAGAATTTTAAACTTTAATCTGAATAATGTGGCTTAATCTTACCTTATTGGTCCTCACCTTTTTCTTTATGGAGTTTGTCGCCTGGTTTACTCATAAGTATATCATGCATGGTATATTATGGACCTGGCATGAATCACACCACAAAATACGAAAGGGAATTTTTGAAAAGAATGACCTTTTTGCAATTGTATTCAGTATTCCTGCCATAGTATTAATTATTCTGGGAAGTTATTTTTCCATCCCGGAGATCATGTTCATTGGTTTTGGAATAACAGCCTATGGGATCTTCTACGTGATTTTTCATGATATAATAGTGCATCGACGAATACAGATCAAGTTCAAGGCAAAATCAAAGTACATGAAACGAATTATGAATGCCCATTATATCCATCATAACAAGCATACTAAGGAGGGGGCTGAGGCATTCGGGTTTTTATATGCACCAAAGAAATATTCACCTAAAAAATAGAATAACCGTTTAGATATAATAACTATCTTTAGAACGGTAAATTTATTTTGGTCTAATGAAATTCAGAATTTTTATTTTTCTCTTTGGCATATCAGTCCTATTTTTTCAGTGTACAATAAATAATAATAAGTTGGAAAGAATTAAATCAGAGCCTTTTGGTAAAGCACCAGATGGCACACCTGTTGAACTTTTTACACTAACAAATATTAACGGAGCTTCAGCTCAGATCACCAATTATGGAGGTATAATAACGACACTCAAGGTTCCTGATAAAAATGGAAACTTTGAGGATATAGTACTCGGTTTTTACACCCTGGAAGAATATCTTGAGAAAAGCCCGCATTTCGGATGTCTTGTGGGGAGATTTGGAAACCGGATCGCTAAGGGGAAATTCACACTGGATGGGGTAGAATACCAGATGGCCATTAATAATGGGCCAAACCATCTTCATGGAGGATTGGTAGGATTCGACAAAAAAGTGTGGACCCCGGAAATGATCACACAAGATGATGGAGCAGCCCTGAAATTGACTTATTTAAGTCCTGATGGTGAAGAAAACTACCCGGGAAACCTGAATGTTGAAGCAGTATATACGCTTAATGATGATAATGAACTTATCCTTACTTTTAATGCAAGGACTGATAAAAAAACGGTTTTAAATTTAACACATCATTCCTATTTTAATCTCAAAGGACATGGCAATGGAGATATACTTGACCATGAAATTCAATTCAATTCCAGGGAAATAGTGGCCATTGACAGCACCTCTATTCCTCTTGGCCCATTAATGAATGTTGAAAATTCTCCCTTTGATTTTCTTAAGCCAAAGCTTATCGGCAATGATATTGATGCTGATGATGAACAGATCAGAAATGGCGGCGGTTATGACCATTCATTTGTTGTTGAAGGGTATGATAAAGAGTTGAAACTTGCATCCACAGTCCGGGAGCCGGCTTCCGGAAGAATCATGGAGGTATGGACAACCGAACCGGCAGTCCAATTCTATACCGGTAACTTCCTCGATGGGAGTATTAAAGGAAAAGATGGTAAAATATATCACAAAAGATATGGCTTCTGCCTGGAAGCACAGCATTATCCGGACTCGCCAAATCATCCGGAATACCCGACAACGGTCCTGAATCCCGGAGAAGTGTATGATCAAACGACCATTTACAAATTCCTGGTCGAGTAGACAGATTATTTTTCAACCTGTAGCAAGAGGTGCACATTTTCTCATAGTGTGTGTTAATGGATTTTATCCTCAAATCTTAATTGATAAACTTTGATATTTGACCATATATTCAAATAACTAGTATTTCTGTTTGTTAATAAAATCGTGGACCAAGGGTAATGTTTTTCAATTATTTGTAAATATTTAAGCCATAAATGACATATTTATAATACATGACAAATATCATATTTTGTCATGATATTTGTTGGATTAATAATTGTCATATATACACTATCTTTATCTCGTTGTTTGGTTTAGTGGTTCAATATCTTTAGCCTTTAGAAATTAAAGATTTTTTGCTTTAGATAATTTGATAACTGATAATTGCCAGGAAAGGAAGGAAGTGGGAGAGCGGTGGTTATCAACATTTAGATTGAAAGCGTTTGGTGATAGTTCGTGGATTTTTTAATGTTATAGGAACTTTTGGGATTTTTTAAACTGTTTGCCTTGCCACGTATCTTTTTCTTCCATAACGCTTTCAATTTTTTTTTGCACCCAGTCAGCCCTTTTATTACCCCAACCCGGATTGACGAGATGTGCGGGAGGTGCCTCACTTACCATTCGTTCTATAGCAATATCAGGATTCATTTTTTCTAAAAATCGAATTATGAATTCGATATATTCCTCCATTGAGAATAGAGAAAACATCGCTGGAGTTTCCAGGTATAACCCGGCAAGCTTAGTATTCTTCATGATTTGAAGGTGATGTAGTTTTAAAGCATTCAGGGGCAGTTTTGATAATATATCTGCCTGGTTGAGCATATCTTCCCGCGACTCCCCGGGTAATCCAAATAATAGATGACCGGTAACTTCCAGTCCTCTTTCAGCGGTCATATTGATAGCCCTCTTCGTATCATTAAAAGTATGCCCTCTGTTAATCCACTGAAGGGTGTCATCATAACAAGATTCAATACCTAACTCAATAGACACATAATAGTCCCTGGATAGTTCTGCGAGATAATCCAGAACATTATCATCCACACAATCAGGTCGGGTAGACACCACCAGGCCAGAGAGCCTCTCATGTTTCAGCGCAACAGAATATATTGATCTTAGCTCTTTTAGTGGTTTGTAGGTATTTGAGAAAGACTGAAAATAGGCTGCATAAAATTTGGGACTTTTATAGCGTTTCTCAAGGAACTTGATCCCTTTGTCAATCTGTCCTTTTATGTCTTCCACATCAACACAATAAGAAGGCGTAAAGCTCTGGTTATTACAATAGACGCATCCCCCAATTCCTTTGGTACCATCACGGTTCGGACAAGTAAAACCGGCGTTTACTGATACTTTCTGTATTCTGCCACCATATTTTTCTTTGATGCGATTTGAATTGGCATTATAGCGCCTTTCATCACCCCACGGAAACCTGAATCTATCCATTGTTTATAATATGGGCCTTCCATAAAATCTCAACCGGGTGCAATGCCTTACGACCCGTTCCATCCCGGATCTGATGACGGCAACTCGTACCTGCGGCAGCTATGAGGGACTTCTCATTAATATCTCTTATTGTGGGAAATAAAACCAGTTCTCCAATATCCATAGATAACTGGTAATGCTCTTTTTCAAAGCCAAATGATCCGGCCATGCCACAACATCCCGATGGGATCTCGTGAACTTTAAAATTCTCAGGGAGTGACAGGATCTTTTCTGTAAATTCAAACGATGATAAGGATTTCTGGTGACAGTGGGCATGATAATAAATGTCCTTCGGCTCAGTTGTAAAGTCTTTATCCACTATATCACCGCCTTCCAAAGCGTGCGCAAGAAACTCTTCAATAGTGTATGCATTACCGGATAATTCTCTGGCTTTTTGTCTGAGTTCCTCTGATACAAGATCAGGATATTCATCCCTGAAACTAAGAATAGCAGAAGGCTCGATCCCGACCAATGGATGTTTTTGACTGACTAGACCCGAGAATACATTAATATTTTGTTCAGCAAATTTTTTCGCTTTTTTGACCAGGCCTTTTGAGAGGAAGGCCCGCCCACTCTCAGGATGTGCTATAACTTTTACTTCATAACCCAGTTGCGCCAGGAGCAATATCGTGGAAATACCAAGATCAACATCAGTATAATTAGTGAATTCATCCACAAACAGGTAAACTGACCCTTGTTGATTTTCAGGATCAGGAAGTAACCGGCCTGGATTCTTTTTAATCCATTTTCTCAGGCTTTGCTTATTTAGCCTTGGGAAAGACCGTTTTATGGCAAAACCAGATAACTTCTTAAAGAGGGAACTGAAAATATTATTGGTAACAAAGAAATTGTATATACCGGAAATATGTATCCCGATTGCATTGATCTTGTTGATGTGACCAATCAGCCAGGACCTTAGAGGAATGCCATTCGAGTCATAGTAATTTTGAAGAAATTCTGCTTTCAGCCTGGCCATGTCCACGTTTGAAGGGCATTCTGATTTACATCCCTTACACGAAAGACAAAGGTCAAGCACCTCCTTAATTTCTGTATGATCAAAAGGATTCTTTTTTGGTGAATGTGTCAGATACTCCCGTAAAATATTCGCTCTGGCCCTGGTCGTGTCATATTCATTTCTGGTTACCATATAACTCGGACACATTGTGCCTCCCGAAAGGACCGTCTTTCTGCAATCACCAGATCCATTGCACATTTCGGCGGCTCTTAGTATTCCCTGGGTTTTAGAGAAGTTAAAATATGTATTGACCTTTCTTGTTTTCTGGTCAGCCTCATACCGTAAAAATGTATTCATAGATGGAGTGCGAACGATCTTGCCGGGATTAAAAATATTATCCGGGTCCCAGCTGAATTTGATCTTTTCAAGGAGTGCATAATTTTTCTCCCCAATCATAAACGGGATAAACTCCCCTCTCAGTCGCCCATCACCATGTTCACCACTCAGGGATCCGCCGTATTTCTTGACCAACCTGGCAACTTCACTGAGAACGGTTTTGAATAATTGCTGACCTTCTGATGTCTTCAGATCTATTATTGGTCTGAGATGCAGCTCTCCGGATCCGGCATGAGCATAATGGACGCAATAAAGGTTATGCTTTTTTAGATTGTCATTAAATTCCCGGATATATGCCGGCAAATCGTTTACATCCACAGCGGTATCTTCAACAACCGGAACAGGCTTCGCATCCCCGGGTATATTGGATAGCAGACCAAGACCAGCCTTTCTCAGGGACCAGATCTTCCCAATATCATGGCCCCTCAATACCGGGTAATGATAGCCGTATTTATTGGCTTTAAGCTCTGCGATTAATTTTTTTACGGTCTTATCGAGATCATCTGGATTATTCTTCGCTATCTCTACAATTAAGAGGGCCTTGGGATCTCCCTGGATAAAGAAACGGTTTTTACTTTGGGCAATATTTTCCTTGGTGCATTCAAGAATATAATGATCGATCAATTCACTGGCATATGGATGATATTTCAATGCTATCAGGTTTGCTTCCAGTGATTCATACAGGGATTCAAAATGAATACAGATCAAAGCATTGTGCTTGGGAGGTAAAGGATCAATATCCAGTTTAATTTCTGTGATAAATCCCAGGGTACCTTCTGAACCGGCTACCAGTTTGCACATATTGAATTTTTCTCCTTTGCCGGAAAATGGCTCCATACGCATCAAAAGGTCAATAGCATATCCTGTATTTCTCCGGGTTACGGAGGGTTTTGGAAACCAGGATATTATTTCCTTCTGATTTTCCTTGTCAGTAAGAATATCATTTATGGTTGAATAAATATTCTGTTCAAGTTTTGAGGTGCAGGTCAAACCTGAAACTTTGTCTTCAAATTCTGTAAGGGATAGTTCTTTAAATTCAACTTCTTCTCCGTCGGCAAGGATCATTTTAAGCGATATCAAGTGCTCACGGGTACTTTTATAGACCACTGAGTTAGATCCGCATGAATTATTCCCGACCATACCACCGATCATAGCCCGGTTAGCCGTTGATGTTTCAGGGCTAAAGAACAGGCCATATTTTTTCAGAAAGACGTTCAGATCATCCCTAATTACTCCGGGTTCTACGCTTACCCATCTTTCCTTTTCATTGAATTCCAGTATCTTGTTCATTTGTTTGGATACATCAACTACAATGCCTGGTCCGACCACCTGCCCAGCCAGAGAAGTCCCGGCAGTTCGGGGTATCAGTGAGGTCTTATGGTCACGTGCAAAACTGATAATCCGCGTTAAATCAGATTTGTCTCTAGGAATGACAACTGCAGAAGGGATTTCACGATAAGCTGAAGCATCGGTAGCATACAATGCTTTCAGTTTATCATCTGTAAAAACATCCCCCTGAATTGATTTGTCCAGGTCAGCAAATAATTCTTTCTTCAACACAAGAATAAAAAATTTATTTCCCCGGTTCAAATATACGATAAAGGCCAATAGCTTGTCCTTACCCTATCCTAAATATTTCTTCCACCAGGATTGGAAAACAATTAATGCCCAGATATGTGCATGTGCATCGCCTGGATTTGGTGAATACAATCTTTTCTTTAATTTCCTAATGGCTCCTGAATCAAAAATGCCCTGGTCCTCGATAAAATGGTCAGCCAGCAGATCTCTTTTTATCAGGTTTTTCAAGTCTTTCCTGAACCAGTTTAGCAAGGGAACCTCAAATCCATGCTTTGGCCTTCGATGTAATTTCCCCGGAAGCAGGTCCTTCAATATCTCCCGAAGGATAATTTTCTGCTCATGTGAATTGATCTTAAATTTTTCGGGAATTGTCATAGCGAATTCCACCAGGTTATGGTCCAGGAAAGGTACCCTCACTTCAAGACCATGGGCCATACTCATTAAGTCAATCTTATACAGCATATCATTGGGCAATACCAACCGGGTATCCGCCATAAGGATGTCATTTATGGAGGCATCATATTTTAGGTGGGAAGTCATCAAATGTATAATTTCATTTATTTTCTGACCATTGTAATCCTCCAGGAAACCTTTTGTGAAACAGGATAGGGCTTTTTGTTCATCCAGGAAAGAAGCCCAGAGCCAGTAACGCTCATCCGGAGGAAGTTTCAATCCCCTGGCGTATCTGTCCAATTGCCTGATACGGTTGGACATGTGGTTGTTCCTGGATTTAGGCAAAAACTTCCAGAACGGATGCAGTGCCTTAATCATTTGATTTACCAGGTTACTTTCTTTTGCATTTACAAAAGCCATGTGTTTATTATAACCGGTAAAGATCTCATCAGCTCCATCGCCGGAGAGTGCAACAGTTACATTTTCTTTGGTTAATTTGCTCAGAAGATTTACTGGGATTGCAGATGAGTCTGCAAATGGTTCATCAAAATGATCCAGAATCTCAGGAAGATGATCGAGCAGATCTTCATTTGTTATATCAAAAGTAGTATGATCGGTTTTAAAATGCATCGCCACCTGGTGGGCATATTTTTTCTCATCGAAGAATTTTGAGTTTTTATATCCGATTGAAAAAGTGCGAAGATTTCCCTGATGCCTCGAGGCAAGGGCGGTAATGATCGATGAATCTATTCCTCCGCTAAGAAAAACTCCAAGCGGAACATCTGAAACCAGTCTTTTTTTTACTGATTCCTCAAGTTTCTCCAGGAGCATCTCCTTAATTGTACCGCTGTTAAGAGTAACTGGTTCATATATCTCTTTTTCCAGCTCATAAAATTTTGATATCCTTATTTCTTTATTCCTGATCCTGATAGAATGACCGGGCAGAAGTTTAGAAACGCCTTTCAGGATTGACAGCGGGGCCGGAATATAATTGAGTTGAAGGTATATAACCAGGCTTTCCACATGGATGGATTTCTGGATCCCATACGCTAGGATCGAACGCATTTCTGAGGCAAAAAGGAATTTGTCCTCATCCAGGTAATAGTATAATGGTTTTATCCCGAACCTGTCCCGGGCGATAAAAAATTCATTTTCAGATTTATCATAAATTCCAAAAGCAAAAAAACCATTCAGCATCTGAAGGCATTTTTCCCCATAAATGATATAGGCATAAAGTAAAACTTCTGTATCCGATTCGGATCTGAATTGTACCTGGTGCCTTTCTTCCAGGATCTTCCTCAATTCCAGGTAATTGTAAATCTCACCATTGAACACTAGTGTATATCGACCTGATGGATCTTTCATGGGTTGATTTCCTTTTGGGCTGATATCAATAACTGAAAGCCGTCTGTGCCCAAGCCCGATCCTGTCTTCAATAAATGTGCCTTGTGTATCAGGACCCCGGTGTTCTAATACATCCACAGCCCTCTGAAGGTTGATCAAATGGAATCTTCCTGCTTCATTAAAGGCATATATACCTGTGATACCACACATGAATTATATCATAAGTTAATATTCGAGACCAATTTTACGTATTATTTAAAAATTATGTGCATAATTGAGGCTGAAACCTATGAAGAAGTTTATTGGTCATAGTGTATTGATTGTTCTGGCTTTGTTCATTTTCAGCTGTTCTTCATCAAAAAAGGCCAGGACTCAGAAAATCAACAGGGTCATTATGGAAGCCAGATCCTATACGGGTACACCATACAGGTATGGAGGGATGAATCGTACCGGAATGGATTGTTCCGGATTGCTGGTCAGGTCTTTTGAGTCTGCCGGTGAAAGCATTCCCAGAACCTCCAAGGAGCAGTCAAAATATGGGAAGGCGGTTGGGAAGAATGAACTTCAGAAGGGAGACTTGATATTTTTCTCAAGCAAAAAATGGAGAAGGAAGATCACACATGTTGGTCTTGTAACTCAGGTAAAAGGAAGAAATTCGGTGACTTTTATACATGCTTCCACCAAACTTGGGGTAGTAGAGACAGAATTTTTTGTGGATTATTATCAGAAATTATTTGTGAAAGCACGCCGGCCTAAGTTTTAAATCTCCGGAATTTGAAATATCTTTGCACGTGTGTTGTTTGGGGCATTAGCTCAGCTGGCTAGAGCACCACGCTGGCAGCGTGGGGGTCAACGGTTCGAATCCGTTATGCTCCACAGAAACCTTCCAGGATAAGCCTGGGAGGTTTTTTATTGTTCTACCTGACCGGATTTAGTATTAATTTTATGGCAAATGTCTTTTCACAGAAGCAGAAAGGGTCAACGTTTCCAAGGATCCTGTTTCGCCATTAGCGCGATTATGCGCCAATTACAGTTATATTAATATTTAAGTGCCTTTTTTTGTATTGTAAGTTTTCATTTAGTTCTTACATTATGTTTCTGGATTAACCTATCAGATCCACCTGGAAGAATCATCAGATTTTCATCGAGTTTCGATTCTAAATATTAAGTTTTAAATAAAATCTTAAATTTGTCTTATCTTGTTGTGCATTCTGCATTAGCAATTTTTTTTAGTATAATTCTGTAATAATGAAACAAGCTATCTTAATCTCGTTCGTGACAGTAATTTTTCTTTTTTCCTGTAATGAAAATTCAAAAGAACATAGTTCAGGAGATTCTCCTTTAAAGGTTGAAATCAAAAAAGAAGGTGACGGTTTTCAATTGTTCATAAATAATGAACCATCCTTTATTAAAGGAGCCAGAACTATTGGCACGAAGTATATGGATAAAGTGGCTGAATATGGTGGAAATGCTGTCCGGATCGGTTACCGGGAAAATGTTGGAGAAGTAATGGATGAAGCCCACCGGCTCGGCTTAACTGTATTGTTTGGCCTACCCGTTCAGGCTGAAAGAAATGGATTTGATTACGGGAACAAGACTGCTGTAAAAGAACAGTTCAACAGGATGGAAGAGATTGTCCGGACATACAAAAACCATCCGGCCCTCCTTATGTGGGCCATCGGGAATGAGTTGGATCATATTCCTGGAAATGACAATTATAATCTCGAAATGTGGGATGCGGTCAATGATATTGCAAGGATGATACATGACGATGATGGAAATCACCCTGCCATGGCGGTAGTTGGAAGGGGAAATAATACCAAAATGAAGGATATTGTAGAGCGATGTAAAGATGTCGATCTATTAGGTATCAACACCTATGCTGATATCTGGGAAATTCCTGACTGGTTACGTGAGTACAATTGGAACAAGCCCTTTGCAGTTACGGAATGGGGACCAAGTGGTCACTGGCAGGTTCCCAGAACCAAATGGGGCGTGGTAATAGAAGAGACCAGTACTGAAAAAGCCGGGGTCTATAAAGAGCGTTATGAAAAAGTAATCAAATCAGAACCATGGTGTATAGGATCTTACGTTTTTCTGTGGACTAGCAACAGGCAGGAAAGGACACATACCTGGTATAACATGTTTCATGATGATGGATCTGAAAAGGGGCCTGTGGAAGTAATGCACTATGAATGGACTGGCAAGTGGCCGGACAACAGAACACCGGTAATCGATTCATTACAGATTAATGGATTGAATGCGGAGGATAATATACTATTGATGACCTCCACCATATATCAGGCAAAGGTTCATGTAAGTGATCCGGATGGTGATAAACTGACAATAGAGTGGGAACTAGTACCGGAAAACAAAAAATTCGGAGCATATGCAGGGCAGGGTGAAACTAAGCCATCACCTCTTATTGGAGTTATCAAGGAAAAACTGGAAGGTGGAAGTCTGGTAAAGTTTATATCTCCGAATGAAATGGGTGGAAATTTCAGATTGTTCGTCTATGTCAATGATGGGCACAACCATTCAGCTGTAGCCAACATACCTTTTCATATTATAGAAGAGTAATATCTGCTTTTGTATTTATCCCTAGATAAATACCTACCTAAAATAATTCTAATTTTAAGTATTTGAAATGTTATCTTGGAGAAGTAAACATAGAAAAAGTTCACGGCCTATCCAAATAATGCAAATCGGACTCCTTATATTACAATTATTTAATCCCACTGTAAAATTTTCGGATTAGTCTTATACAAGAATATATTAATAAGCCGGATCCTGCGTTAATAGGATATGAAAGATTACGATAACCTGGATAGCAGCAAGGTATTTATTCTAAACGACGAAGTTATTGCTGAGGCTTTTCTGGAATATTATAATGATATTCCTTTCATCAATATTTATGTGGACTATTCTGTTGATATGTATGTCAGGTTAAAAAGAAGATCAGATACCATAACTATTTTCAGGAATCTTAGTCGTGGTTTAGTAAAATCACTTGTAAAGCATGGCTTTGCCTGTAATGATTCAGGTTCTATACAAATGCGATTACACTTGAACTAAAATAAAAAATCCCGCGAAATAGCGGGATTTTTTTTGGATTAACCAAATGAGCAACTAATCCTCATCATCATCAAAATCATCATCCCCATCGTGGTCTTCTCCAGCATCCAGCATTAAATTAAGCTTGGACCATATAGCTGCCGCAATATCTGAATTGGAATTACTATTTATTCTGACAATTCCATCTATATCTGCACTTGCTTCATTGATATTTATACTTTCCAGGAAGTGGTCAAGATCGAATAATATCAGTATCTGATTTAGTGCCCCACCATCAATATGAATCCCTGTCTTACGTTCAATTTCGAACTCGATATGCCTGTCACTAGAATACTGAATAACTACAGGCTCAGAACCATCGACATTATACGTCAATTCAATATAGATTGAATGGCCATTTTCAAGGATCGGTTCCAGCTTTAATTCAATTTCCTTATATACACCCGGTAAAACATCCGCAACACCAAAATCAGGATTGCTGGTTCCTGCAATCAGATCTACCACGAATTTTCCTTCAAATTCTATATCGAAATCAGAATCGTCAAAAGAGTCATCAGAATCGTCATCACTCGAATCATCATCGCTGGAGTCATCATTGCTGTCATCATCAGAATCATCATCGTCGCCACTATTATCACTTCCACTGTGATCATCTGAATGGTCGTCAATAATTGATTCAAATTCAATCTCTGTAACACCCAGCAGAACCTGGTTGAATGTAATATGATCTTCCAGGGTCCTTCCCCTGGCGTCAAATTCACCAACATTCGAAGTAGCTTTAATCTTCAGCTGAACATCTGCCAGGTTGGGATCAACATCCTCTCCACAACTGGTCAGGAATAATCCAATAATGATTAATAATAATGGAATCAGGTTTTTCAAATTTTTCATCATACTGTTTTTTATTGTTTAATACTTTTTTTCTTTTTTGATACTATAAACGTTTACATTGTTTCTTTTTCGAAAACAAGAACATCCAAGGTGCCATCACCCCCACTTATGCTGTGAAATTCCACACGGTTTTCCAATACATCCTCAATATCCCAATCATCATTGAATTCATTCAAAGGAAGTGTTTCTCCAAAATCCAGTATAAACTTTTCCTGACCGCTATCTGTATTTACTGACCAGGTTCCCTCTACAACATCATCATTTTTTGTAGCTACCACAGTGCCATTTTCCAAGAAATCAAAGGAGAATCCGTTATAATCCAATGTTTCATCATCCCCGGAGTCATTGTATTTAGCTACCACCCAGGTACCTTCGATTAAGATATCGGATAAAGAGGCATTTGGTTCTCCTCCTCCATTGTCGGTAGGACGTTCAAAGGTCAAGTATTCAACAGAACCATCTCCACCGCTTATGTCTTTTAGCTTTATAATATTTCCATCAAATTCTATGAGGTCCCAGTCATCAACGATTTCTGCCAAAGGGTATTCATCACCAAAAAACAGTTCCAGTTCCAATGTACCCTCATCCCCATAGGTTGTCCACTCACCACGGTATCCCTGACCATTTTTGCTTACCTCAACGACACCATTTTCAAGAAAATCGAAAACGAATCCATCAAATATTGCCGTCTCGTCTTCTTCATCCATGAATTTTGTGACTTCCCACAGGCCATCTACCAATACTTGGCGCAAGTCTGAGTCGTCCACATCATCGTCATTGTAATCATTGTCATCATCCTCATCACAATCATCTTTTGCAGCATCTATCAGGTTTTCCAGTTCGTCATGATCGTTAACAACATATTCTGAACCATCTGAAAGGACAACAGTAATAGGAAAATTAATACTGGCTACCTCATCGTCCTCAAATTCTTTAAAGAAATAATGGAGTTGTTCATCGTTCTCTACGGTGGTTACATCCGATAGCTGGTTCTCAGAATCGAATACTGAAATGGTGAAAGGATAAACAAAGTCTATACATTCAATATCATCATCAATTTCATTTTCACCACATGATTCCCAGAGTGTCTCCAGGTCGTCATCACTATTGATTACAAGTTCAGTGTAATCAGCGAGTATAACAGTTATCGGGAAAAGAATTTCTATGATATCATCGTCCCATTCGAATTGATCAAGAATTTTCTCCACAGTTACTAAATCTTCCTCTGAATCAAGGTGTATTTCCAATCCATTAACTACGACAGTTATTGGTAATACGATTGATGAACAACTGGATTTATCAATAATATTATCTTCGGATCCGTCTCTCATCGCGGTACGTTGAACAAGTTCTGCCACCTTTGAGTCAGGTGTGATAACCTCTGCGGTTGGAGCCTCAATGATCTCTGTAACATCCTGCTGACATCCAAAGAAAAGCAACAGGCCGATCATTGATACAAGCGTGAGTAATCTTAAGCTAGTTTTCATGTGCAATTAGTTTTTTAGTTTCAAAATCGATAATAAAACAGACCAACCAACGAAATTCCTACCCCGACCTAAAAAAAAATCAGAAAAATTTAAATATAGGGTGTTAAATAAATACGTTTACACTTTATATAATGCTATATCAAGATATTGGATTTTCTCTATGTCCACGGATAATATATGTAAAGAGGAGAAGTTTAATGAGATCTTCAGGCTTCATTCGAGGGAACTTCATGATTTTCTGTATTATAAATATGGAATGGATAATAATCCTAAAGACCTCGTCCAGGAAGCATTTTTAAAACTTTGGGATAATTGTCATAAAATATTACCCGGGAAGGCCAGATCATTTCTTTTCACTGTAGCCAACCGGCTGATGCTTAATGAGCTTTCCAGGAAGAAAACAGCTTTAAATTATTCCAGCAGGGAAGATCTCAAAGACCATAACACTGAATCTCCTGAGTACCTGTTAGAGGAAAAGGAATATATGGAGAAATTAAAAACCGGCATTGAAAACCTGACAGAAGAACAAAGAACGGCCTTTCTCTTGAATCGAATTGATGGAAAACGACATCAGGAAATAGCTGAAATGCTGGGAATTTCACGGAAGGCTGTGGAAAAGCGAATATATACTGCACTAAAAAAATTAAAAGAACAGGTAGGTAAAATTTAATTGAGTCCCATGGTAGGAAAAATGATCATTAAACTGTTATACTATTGAAAAGCACTTAAAATGAATACTGATCAATATATAGAGAAGTGGTTGAACGGTACCTTGACTGAGGAAGAGCGATCCCGATTTGAAAAAACGGATTCCTTCAAAGAACTGAGGAAATTGTCTGATTCGATCCAGCGATTTAGGGCTCCTGACTATGACACTGAAGCAGAATTACAAAGGCTAAACAGGGATAAAAGTAAAAGAGGAAAACAAATAAAGATAGAATGGCGAAAAACATTACTCAGAGTAGCAGCTATGTTAACAATTGTTGTAGGCGGTTATTTAATTATTTCATATTACCTGCCTGCAACAATTGAAACCAGCATCGCCGAATCAAAAGAAGTTCTGCTTCCGGACTCATCTGTTGTTATCCTGAATTCAGTATCAAAAATTACTTATAATAAAAGGACATGGGATAAAAACAGAAACCTGGAGCTTATAGGTGAAGCTTTCTTTAAAGTGAAAAAGGGATCAAAATTTGATGTTCAGACTTCTTCAGGTACTGTAAGTGTTTTAGGAACCCAATTCAATGTGAAACAACGCCAGGATTTCTTCGAGGTGGTATGTTATGAAGGTCTTGTGAGCGTTAAAACAAGTGCTGATCAAAGTGAATTACCTGCATACCACTCAATTAGGGTTGTAAATGGGGAAGTAATCAGGAGTAATTTTGTTAATGAGTTCGAACCCGTCTGGCTGAATGATGAAAGTGCCTTTAAAAGTGTTCCTTTTCATCAGGTAACCAGCGAATTTGAAAGACAGTATAATGTAAAGATCGTATCGAAAAATGTGGATATGGAAGTACTTTTTACGGGAAGATTTACCCATGAAGACATGATCCTTGCTTTAAAATCTATCACTATCCCTCAAAATATTTCTTATCAAATAACTGAAGATCAACAGATCATATTAACAGGTGAAGTTGAATAAATACATTCTTCTATTTATTATTCCCTATTTGATCCATATTTCAATTGCTGCTCAGGAAGATGGGGAAATATCACTGGGAGCCATTCTTGTTGATCTGGAAGAAAGATATCAAGTATCATTTACTTTTGTGGATGAGGATATCAATGGTATATTTTTAAAACCCCCATCCGCTGGTATTGATCTCCCTGAGGCAATTCAATATCTTAAAAATAAAACCGGCCTAAACATTCAACGGCTTAGTGATCGGTTCATAACTATTAATCGTGTTGAAACGAATAATATTACCTTATGCGGAATTCTTGTGGACAGTAAAAATGGTCGTGTCATTCATGGTGCGACTATTCAAGGGCCATCAAAATTTACGGTCAGCAATGAAAGCGGGGGATTCAGGCTTACAGGTTTAACTCGTAGGGATTCTGTACTTTTTCGATATTTGGGATACGAGTATCTCATTAAACCAGCATTCCAGTTTTCAAAAGATAGATGTGATACTATAAAATTAGATCAACAACGAATAAAACTTAAGGAACTGGTTATAACAAATTTTATTTCAGAAGGAATTGAAAAGGATGCTGAAGGAGTATATACGATCGATGCAGAAATACTTGAAATCCTTCCGGGGCTTACCGATCCGGATGTTTTACATACTATACAATACTTGCCGGGAATAATCAGTATAGATGAAACGGTATCTGATATAAATGTCAGGGGGGGGACTAATGATCAGAATCTGATTCTTTGGAACGGTATCAAAATGTACCAGTCAGGTCACTTTTTTGGCCTTATATCTGCCTTTAATCCATATATTACAAACAGGGTGAGCCTTACAAAAAATGGTTCCAGTGCCTTTTTAGGTGATGCGGTTTCAAGTACACTCAGTATTGAAACGGATCACCAGGTGAAACAAAAAGTTACAGGCAGTGCCGGCATTAATATGATAAATGCAGATGCAAATATAAATATACCCCTGTTTAAAAAATCCACTCTTCAGATCTCTGCGAGAAGGTCAATTGCTGACCTGGTAGAAACCCCTACATATAAAAGTTATTTTGACAGGGTTTTCAGAAACACAGAAGTTCTAAATCCAACTGATAATCCTGATTCGCTCATAAATTCTGATGAGAATTTTGAGTTCCACGATTTGAGTATAAATTATAATTACAATATAACTAGCAAGGATAAAGTGGAATTGAGTTTCCTGAGAATCTATAATGATATAGAATATCAGGAAAATGCTGTTCTTAATGGGGAAAATGAGTCAAAAACAAGCGGACTGGAGCAAACAAGTATGGCCGCCGGCCTGGTTTACAATCGATTATGGAATGAAAAATTGAGAACGAACGCTCAACTGTATCTTTCTGATTATGATCTGGCTGCAGTTAATTTCGATCTCTATAATGATCAAAGATTGATACAGGAAAATGAAGTGTTGGAAAAAGGATTGAAACTGGATGCGAGATACCTCTTTTCTAATAATTGGGATATTTTCGGTGGATACCAACTAATAGAAACAGGTATTGGGAATCTTGTTGAGATCAACAATCCTCTTTTCCGGAGATATATTAAAAGGGTTTTGTTAAGCCATAGTCTTTTCGCCGAAGCCAATTATATTTCAAATTCCGGAAACACAAACATAAGGGGTGGTTTTAGAATTAACTATTTTCAGAAATTCTATGAATGGACCGTTGAGCCCAGGATTGCTTTTAACCAAAAGTTCCTCAAATATTTTTCGCTTGAAGTCCTTGGCGAATTCAAGAGTCAGGCCACGGCACAAATCATAGATTTACAAAATGATTTTCTTGGAGTGGAGAAAAGAAGATGGATACTTGCAAATAACGAGGACATACCAATCATGAAGAGTAAGCAGTTATCAGCAGGTATTCATTTTCAGAAATCCGGGACATTAATCAGTGTAGAAGGTTATCTTAAACAAGTCGAAGGAATAACATCTTCAAGCCAGGGCTTTCAGAATCAATATCAGTTTGTACGAAGCACTGGCGATTATGAAGTATATGGTTTGGATTTTCTATTTAATAAAAGAATCAAGGCATTCAATTTGTGGCTAAGCTATTCCCTCGCTAAAAATGAATATTATTTCCCGGAATTCACACCATCTGTATTCCCCAATAATATTGATAATAGGCATATTGTATCCGGTGGTGCAAGTTATCATACACAGAAATTTCAATTATCAGCTGGTCTGAACTGGAGGACCGGAAAACCCTATACTGAACCAGCGGGTACATCCGGAGAAGATATTTTATATAATGATCCAAATACATCCCGGTTGGATGAGTATTTACGTGTAGATATTTCTGCAAAATATAAAATAGGAATAAGTGAAAGTGTAAATGCAGAGTTGGGGGCATCGGTATGGAATCTTATAAATAAGCAGAATATATTAAATATCTTTTATCAGATGGATTCAGATTCTGATATTAATGAAGTTCAACAATATGCTTTAAGTTTTACTCCCAATATAATGTTCCGGGTCAATTTTTAAATGTACCTTATATTAATATTTGATCTCCAAAACTTTCCCTCACACTGCTCTGCTAAACGAATCCAGATTTAAGATCCTGAAAAAATATCTTTCGGATAGCTTTATTTTAATACTCCTTCATGATTCATCCAGAATTCTTTTAGTCTCTTCCTCTGTACCCAGCAGTACAGCCATCCAACTTGTCTTTTTATCGGATTCAAGTATGATTTTTATTGTCATGGTTAAGGGAACAGAAAGGAACATGCCTACAGAGCCGAAAATAAAGCCCCAGAATATAAGAGAGAGAAAAACAACCAGGGTTGAAAGTCCAAGTCCCTTGCCCATAACTTTTGGTTCCACGAAGTTTCCAATGATCATATTTACAGCCAGATATCCAACACCTGTCCAAAGCATACCACCAAAACCCAATTGTACGAGTGCCAATAGCATGGTTGGAACAGCAGCGATGATGGAACCGATATTGGGAATATAATTCAACATGAAGGCAATGACTCCCCATAGTATGGCATAATCGACACCGATAATGAATAGATATACAGCTATTAATACTCCGGTTAAAAGACTGACAATCGTTTTAATACTGAGATAATTCCGTATGCTTTCACCAATCTTATTTAAATATTTTAGGGAATTCCCATGTTTTAATTCGATTACATCGGCCTTTAATACGAACGCGTTAATTTCTAAAAGGATAAAAATGGTAATCAACATGATCAGGAAGGAGTTTGACATAATCCCACCGAGTTGCCCAACCATATTTGCAGAAAAATTTAGGATCTTGCTTGGGTTCAAAATCTGTAGTAATTGTTCCGACTTTACTTGTATACCTACCTGGTTAAGTTGAACCATTATATTTTGAAAAATTGTTTTCAGCCGATCTTCATATTTTGGTGCATCCATTGCAAATTCTGCCAAAGATTCACCTATCAAACTGCCAATCAGCAGGAATATTAATAATATTCCCATTAAGACCAGAATAACAGCAATCGTAAAAGGTACTTTTTTCCTGGAAAGCCATAGGATGGGTCGGGTACATACTATACTTATAAATAATGAAAGGAGGATAGGTATAACTATGCTCTGGGCTTGCATCAGTCCTGCAATAACGATGATTATCGCCGCAGCAATAATAAATGAGGATGTTTTCTTGTTTTTCATTTCTCTTAATTGAG
>JAHEGY010000207.1 GCA_024644875.1 Cyclobacteriaceae bacterium | reverse complement strand
AGGGAAAATGAAAGTCAAACGTTAGCTACCTTAACTCATTAGTGAGAAATTTGCATTGAATAATTCCGAAAATTCCTATAAAATTATGTTTTAATCAGTTGAGGATTAGTAAAGCTGGGATAGTGATATTTGGTATAGGATGATCAATAGGTGATTTTCAATATAATTTTGGTCTTATAAAATGAAAAGAATATAATTTATATTAATTTTATAGAAAGATATAAACAAAATTTTTTGGGAACGAAAATTTTTTAATCATGAAAATCACAAAACATAAAAACCAGATCTTGATTTTTGCAATAGCGACGCTGTTTGCAGTTAATGGATTTGCGCAAGATGATTGTAAAGTACTCCTTGAAGCCATTGCCGGCCAATATGATGGGGACTGTAAAAAAGGAATGGCCGACGGTGAAGGTACCGCCACGGGTGAAGACACTTATGTTGGTGAGTTTAAAAAAGGACTTCCACATGGGACAGGCACTTATACATGGGCTAATGGAGATGTGTTTTACGGAGAATTTAAAAAGGGATTAAAAGATGGATCAGGAAAATTAACCGTCAGTACTGCAGAAGGACTGAATAGAGTTCAGGAAGGTTACTGGAGTACAGATAAATACATTGGAGTGAATAAAGATCCATACCAGATAATAAACCGATCGCCAGGCATCTTGTCGGTACGGATAACGGAAACGAACAATCCGGCTGATGACGGAAATGCCTTGTTTGTGGAAATACTACATAAGGGAAGAGTGCAGCAAAGCCCAAATTTTGATTTTAGTATCAATTCGGGTAGTGTTCAGAACAGATTTCCAGTTGGTAATAAGACAAAAGTGCTTGTATCACGTTTTCCTCTCGCGTTTACGCTAAGTTATATGGGTGAAAACTTAGAGCTTCAGTTTTCCCAGGAAACTTCCTGGAATATTACGATAGATTACAATAAGTAATAAATAGAATACTTCGAAATCCTGCAAATAGCGGAACATGTATTCTCTTTTCCTCCTGGGTCTTCTTAGAAAGACCCATTTTTTTACTCCTTGATCTTCCTTCCTCTCCTTAACACTTGAATCTTCTTCGATAGACTTAAGCATGGTGAATCTCTCTACCTAAATCTTTTTTTTCACTGAATCATCATCCTTCCTCCAGGCCCTTCTTCGAGAGATACAATAGGCCTTAAATGGACCTGAGCGGCGTCCAAGAAGAATGTAAGAAAACCTAAGCGGTCTTTCCAGCGACCCAAGAGCGTGTATGCAGATCCAAAAGGGGCGGGTGTGATCGTTGTGGAAGGATCATCCGGCCGGGAATCATTGTATGGTGGAATAATGAGCTCCTCAGCGATCAGCCTCAGATGAAAGGCACATTGTGTCATTTTCATAAGCCGGACTCTTTTTGTAAATAGAATAACCATTCTTATGACATCAGTTTTATATTTGAACGGTATACAACTGTATTGAATGACATAAGTTTGTAGGTGAAGACCAAAAAAAAGGCCCCTGAAAATTTCCAGGGACCTTTTTTTATTTATTAGTAGGTTAATTATCAGGATTTACATCCCACCAAACTCTGCTCGTGTAGTTGTTATCACTAGCTTGATTAAAGTTTGTATTGATGGCAATCTCCCCATCCGGATATTGCAACCTTCTCGGTATTATACCTCCGGTTACATTACCCTGATCAGATGTATATTGCTCCAGTGGAGGATAGGCCGACCGGATCCAGTTGCTCCAGGCTTCATACCAATACAGGTATTGAGCGGCCCAGAATTGCCAGCCGATCTGCTCGAGTTGGGATTCGCTCCCTGTTACGCCACCGCCTCCAAAGGGATAGGTAGCCAGGTATGCATCAACTTCAGCATCAGATACTTCCAAAGAGGCATCATACATAGTCCACATCTGCATGGCAGAGCGTACACCTGCATTATAATGCTCTTCTGCGGTACCCGGAATATTTGATCCTATACCTCTTACAAGGGCTTCCGCCATTAAAAATGCAGCTTCAGAATGGGTCATGATCCTGTATGGATCATCGTCATCCAACAGGAGATAATTGATCCTGGAAAATTCACGGTCCCAGATGAACTGATAACCGAGATCTACCTCAATTTCATCCTGGTAATAGCCCGGAGGGGCACCCTTCTGATTCAGCGGATCATCATCAATTATGGTTACATCATTTGCTGTCCAGTCGAATTTACCAGCGGTGTAGATCATCAACCTGGGATCATCATCAGCAACTGAATTCGGATCAGATCCTTTCAGGAAGTCAACCAATGGTTGGCCTAAGGTTGACTGGTTCCCACCGTCACCAGGATAGAAAGCCCTGGAAATACCATTCTGATTGGTCCATTCACTTGGTCCGACTGCCATCGGTATCCATACGTTGTCATCATTGCTTTCCATCGGGCCCCCGTTCGACATGGCCTGTGTTACATACTGATCTGCCAAGCCAGGTGCAACGTTTGACAAGCGCATGGCCATACGAAGCATAAGCGTATTACCAAATTTTTGCCATTTTTCAACATTTCCCTGGAAGATCATATCTGAACTGGAGAATCCATCGTCAGGATTGCCAGTGCTCAAAGCACTTATAGCAGCGGCTAATTCCGTCAATAGGGCAGGATAGATATCTTCCTGATTATCATATGCAGGGAAGAAATTCCCATCAAGTCCCTTATTGGCCTCGGTAAATGGAATATTACCATAAAAATCAGTCAGCCTCTGAAATTGCCATACCCGAATAATATGGGCCGCGGCAACCATATTTGCATGCTTCCCTTCCGAAAAGCCACCCTCTGAAGTTTGGTTGATGATCTCTTCGCATTGCTTCAGGACATCCTCATAACCAAACGACCAGGGTGCGTAGGCCGTTTCAAAATTATGGCGGTAATAATTACCAGTTGCCGATATACTACCGGATGTAGTGAGTTGCTGTATTGCACCACCACAGAGACCAATATTGGTCCTCCAGTCAATAAACCTGTTATCCCCTGCGAAACCACCTGATGCCATGGAAAGCTCAGCAGCAGAAAACATAAAGTTCAAATCAATCTCATTTACAGCCTGTGGATTGATGTTCAGTTCTTGTAGTTCATCCGTATCACAACCTGAAAATATGAAGAATATGAACAGTGTGCCTAGAAAATATTTATGCATGTTTCTCATTTTCTTATAATTTTTAAGTTATTAAAATCCAAGCCTCAGGTTGAAGCCCCAGCTACGAACTGGTAGAGCCCCGAAATAATCCATTCCCTGAGAGTTGTTGCTCGTATAGGATGCTTCCGGGTCAATATTTGGTGTATTCTTAGAAATGATCCAGAGGTTCCTTCCAACAAATGATATGCTAATGGTTGTGAAAGGTGAATTGCCTATCAGTGACTGTGGGAAGTTATATCCCAGTGTCAGCTGTCGAAGCTTAATAAAAGAAGCGTCATAGGTAAAGTTTTCACCAGCTCTGGTACTAAGTTGACCCCAGTAGTTACGTGCCTCATTAGGCTCCATTGTATAACTGAAATCCTCATAAATAGGCTCACCATCCGCGGTTTCACCAGTTTGGATCGCACCCGTTACAGAAAGGGGCTCCTGACCTTCCCTGCCCTGCAGAGATATTTCAGTAAGTCCGTTTCCTGTCAATCGTACGTTGGTACCTGAGTAAATATCGCCACCAGATTTAAAGTCGATCAGGAAGCTCAAATTAATGCCCTTCCAGGTGAAGGAGTTCTCAAGCCCACCAGTGAAATCCGGAACACCATACCCGATGATGTTATACTCATCGGATTGCACGGGACCACCATCATCTTCGTAGACCAGCCGTCCATCGGGCGTTTGTTTCTGGGTCCAACCGGTGATCATCCCGTATGGATATCCAACGAGATGTTTAATACGTACTGTTCTGGTCCTGGGTTCTTCAAGAGACAGTTCATCTGCACCCTCGATCAGGCTGACTACTTCGTTGTTGTTCTTGGCGAAGTTCAGAGACACGTCCCAGGTTAAAGCACCTCTAACAGGAGTACCATACAGAAGTATCTCAACTCCCGTGTTGTTAAGTTCACCCACATTCACAAAAGTACTTCTAAACCCGGATCCTTCAGAGATAGACGCTCTAAGTATATCATCCGTAGTTACTTGATCATACCAGGTAAAGTCAAGACCCAACCGGTCCTGGAAGAAACGCAGATCTGCACCGATTTCCAATTCAGTAGAAGTTAAGGGCAGAAGTCCCGGGTTAGGAATGGTTGCACCTCTTTGACCTCCGGAGAAGCCGGCCAAGGTATAACTTCCGGTATTAACAGTATGGGTATTTCCACTGATCGAATAGGTAAGATTAACATCATAGGGATTTACGGTAACATTACCCACTTGTGCCCAAGATGCCCTGACTTTACCGAAACTGAACCACGAAGGCAAGGTATTTATCATATCAGAGAATACAAGACTACCACCCACTGAAGGATAGACAATATTATTATTTTCCGGGTTCAATACAGAGAACCAGTCACTTCGTACAGTACCTGTTAGATAAATGAAACCTTTATATCCTACTTCAGCAGAACCGAATACAGAATTGATACCCCTTTCAGAATATCCATATCCCCAGTTCCGGGTTACTGTATTGTTGATGAATTGCTCAAATGGAACATTAAATCCATTACCTGAAATATTTATTTCTTCATATAGATTTCTCATCCAGTTACCCCCTACAAAAGCATTCACACTTATCGGGCCGTATTGATCATCCAGACCGACCATCCATTCCAGGTTGACCTCCC
>JAHEGY010000119.1 GCA_024644875.1 Cyclobacteriaceae bacterium | reverse complement strand
AGGTCCTTTTACAGATACTGATTCGATTACATCAGGGTAGATGGTGCCCTGTGCCAGCCAATCTACATCTGAGATTTTATGCGCTTCTTCATCGAAAACATCAATAAATACCTTACCAATGGCTTTTCTCTTGTCCTCCGGATCTACTTTCCCTTCCAGGGCCTTATAAAACTTTTTTCGCGCATTAACGCCGATAACGTTGAGTCCCATCCCCTTGTAAGAATCAAGAACAGATTCGAATTCATCTTTTCGCAGCAATCCGTTATCAACAAATATACAGTGCAATTTTTTCCCGATGGCTTTATGTATTAAAACCGCTGCAACGGTTGAGTCCACACCTCCGGAAAGCCCAAGTACTACCTTATCATCTCCAATTTTACTTTTTATATCATCTACTGTTGTTTCAACAAATATATCCGGAGTCCAGTCCTGGGAGCATTTACAGATATGTACGACAAAATTTCTCAGAACAGTCTTACCTTCCAGCGTATGTGTCACTTCCGGATGGAATTGAATTCCATAAACATCCTTGTTCTTTACTTTATAGGCAGCGATATCAACCGATGAAGTACTGGCAATCACGTCAAAATCATCAGGCAGGAAAGAAATGGTATCCCCGTGGGACATCCAGACCTGGGTATTTATCTGGATCTCCTTGAGAAGTTCATAATGCTGGTCTATTTCCTCCAGTCTTGCACGGCCATATTCACGGATCTGTGAGGGTAATACATTGCCTTTGTTTTTATGAGCGATCAATTGTGCCCCATAACAAATACCCAATACCGGAATTTCCCCAAAATAATGGTCGATATCAATAAATGGTGCGTCCTTGTCAAGAACAGAGCAAGGGCTTCCTGAAAGAATAATCCCTTTTACGTCCGGGGTAATCTCAGGCAAGTGGTTATAGGGGAAGATCTCACAGTAAACATTTAACTCGCGCACTCTCCTGGCTATTAGCTGTGTATATTGTGATCCGAAATCGACAATTATTATTTTTTCCAACATGTATTTGTATGTAAACTAAAAAGCAATATAACTCAATGGATTCTTTTTAAGCAATTCTTTTTTAATCTTCCCACCCAGATGATTGAAATTCTCTATGCCGGATCTTATAATATAAATCTAATCAAGCTATATCGATCTACAAAAAAAGCAAGGCTGAAGTGCATAAACAATTATTTTTATAATATTTGTGGGATAATTTATTTATATGGACCAGGAAAAGATCATTTTTTCAATGAATGGGGTCGGGAAAATTTACCCGCCCAAAAAGCAAATTCTTAAGAATATTTATTTATCCTTCTTCTACGGAGCCAAAATTGGCATAATAGGATTGAACGGATCCGGGAAATCCTCATTGCTAAAAATTATTGCCGGGATGGACAATGATATACAGGGTGAGGTAGTTTTCTCCCCTGGATATTCAGTGGGTCTTATGGAGCAGGAGCCCCTGCTTGATCCTGATAAAACTGTAATTGAAGTCGTGAGAGAAGGCGTCAGGGAAGTTACTGACCTGCTCGAAGAATTTGAGAAAATCAATGAGAAATTTACTGATCCGTCTGTACTTGAAGATCCTGACAAAATGGATCAACTCATCAACAAACAGGGGGATATTCAAAATAAAATCGATCAAATAGGTGGCTGGGAGTTGGACTCAAAATTGGAAAAGGCCATGGATGCCTTGAGAACTCCTCCATCAGATATGTTGATAAAGCATATTTCCGGTGGTGAGAAACGCCGGGTAGCTTTATGCAGGCTATTGCTCCAGGAACCGGATGTACTTTTGCTGGATGAACCTACCAATCATCTGGATGCTGAGAGTATTTTATGGCTGGAAAACCACTTACAACACTATAAAGGTACTGTCATCGCAGTTACCCACGATCGCTATTTTCTGGATAATGTCGCTGGTTGGATACTCGAATTAGACCGCGGCGAAGGCATACCCTGGAAGGGAAATTACTCCAGCTGGCTCGAGCAAAAGCAAAACCGCCTTAAACAGGAGGAAAAGTCACAATCAAAAAGACAAAAAACACTCGAAAGAGAACTTGAGTGGATCCGAATGACACCAAAAGCAAAGCATAATAAATCCAAGGCCCGTCTCAGTTCTTATGAACAACTTTTAAAAGAAGAATCAAAGCAGAAAGAAGACCGGCTTGAATTATACATCCCACCGGGAGAAAGGCTGGGTGAAAAAGTGATCATCTCTGAAAACATTTCTAAGGCTTTTGGGGATAAGCTATTGTTCGAAGGCATGAATTTCAACATACCAAAAGGGGCTATCGTAGGTGTGATAGGTCCAAATGGTGCCGGCAAATCAACATTATTCAAAATTATTACTAATAAGGAAGAGCCAGATTCCGGAACCATCGAAATAGGAAGTTCAGTGGATATAAGCTATGTTGATCAGGAACATGAATACCTTGATCCTGATAAATCCGTATGGGAAACCATTTCTGAAGGGGAAGAATGGATATCAATGGGCGATTCCAAAATGAATTCCCGGGCTTATGTCAGCCGGTTTAATTTTTCCGGTTCGGATCAGGAGAAAAAGGTCTCTGCGCTATCCGGTGGAGAAAGGAACCGTGTCCACCTTGCACTTGCTTTAAAAAAGGGGGCAAATCTGATCTTACTTGATGAACCAACCAACGATTTAGATGTCAATACCTTGCGATCACTTGAGGAAGCCCTGGAGAATTTCGGAGGTTGTGCTATAATCATATCTCATGACAGGTGGTTCCTGGATCGTATTGCGACCCATATCCTTGCTTTTGAAGGTGACTCAAGGGTTTACTGGTATGAAGGGAATTTTTCAGAATATGAAGCCAATAAGTTGAGTCGAATAGGTGATATCGCGCCAAAAAGGATACGGTATAAGCCATTAAATTAATGTATATCTCAGGCTTCCTGCAAGTCACCCTCTTTAAGAAGCCTTCTCAGGATCTTACCTACATTCGATTTGGGCATTTCTGTTCTAAATTCTACATATTTAGGGCTTTTATAAGCCGTCAGGTTTTCTTTACAAAATGCCTTGATCTCCTCCTCGGATAAACTGTCATCCTTTTTTACAATAAAACACTTGACTGCCTCAGTGGATTTTTCATCCGGCACACCAATTACACCTACTTCAAGTACTTTGGGATGTCCTGAGATCACATCTTCCACTTCATTCGGATACACGTTAAAACCAGACACAAGGATCATTTCTTTCTTTCTATCCACTATCCTGAAAAATCCATCTTCATCCATAATCCCAATATCTCCCGTTTTAAGCCACTTGCCATGGAACATTTCTTTGGTGTCCTTCTCGCGTTTCCAATAACCCTTCATTACCTGCGGCCCTAAGGCGCATATTTCTCCCCTTTCACCAATAGGCAACTCATTACCCTCATCATCCATTATTTTCAGGTCTGTACTGGGAACAGGCAAACCAATGGTGCCAATCCGTTCCGTCCCATCAAAAGGATTAATTGTCAAAACCGGTGAAGTTTCAGTAAGACCATATCCTTCCACTATCGGATGCCCTGTAACTTCTTTCCATCTTAGAGCAACGGAATTCTGAACCGCCATCCCTCCTGCTGCAGAGATCTTTGAGCTGGAAAAATCCAGTTCCCTGAATTTCTCCTGGTTCAACAAGGCATTAAAGAGTGTATTTACTCCGGTAAACAGTGTAAAATTGTACTTCTTCAGTTCCTTAATAAATGCCGGGAAATCCCTAGGATTGGTGATCAATACGTTCCTGGCTCCGATCTTTAGCATAGCGAGACAGTTCACTACCAGTGCAAATACATGATATAAAGGTAAAGCTGTTATCGCAACCTCTTCTTTCTCTACCACCACCGGGGATAATACTTTATGGATCTGCTCCATATTAGATACAAGATTCCGGTGTGTGAGCATGGCACCTTTTGAAACTCCTGTTGTGCCTCCTGTGTATTGTAAAAATGCCAGGTCTTCCGGTTTTAATTGTGGATCTTCAAGTTGATAGGAAGAATTTAGCTTTATAGTTTCCTTAAATGGTATGGCTCCTTGAATTTTATAATCCGGGACCATTTTCTTAACATGCTTGATCACCAGGTTAACAATGCTGCCTTTCAGTCCGCCCAGCATATCTCCAATCCGGCCAATAATTACATGTTCGATTTCCGTATTCTTCAGTATACCCTGCAGGTTTGAAGCAAAATTTTCCAGGATTACAATGGCCTTTGCACCAGAATCTTTAAATTGGTGTTCCATTTCACGCGGGGTGTATAAAGGATTGGTATTTACCACAACCATTCCTGCACGATGAGCACCTATCAAAGCAACAGGATATTGCATTAAGTTCGGCATCTGGATAGCGATCCTGTCACCCTTCTTCATGCCAAGTTTATTCTGAAGATATTTGGCAAAATTCAGGGATAATTTATTTAATTGATTAAAAGTGATCTTGGAACCAATATTCTCGTAGGCAATTGCACTATCATATTTCCTGAAACTTTCGAGGTACATCGCAACAAGTGAAGAATATTGTTCAGGATTGATTTCCTGCGGGACACCTTTTGCGTAGAATTTAAACCAGGGATGAGCTTCCATAAGGATCTATTTGAATTTTACAAAATGTAATCATTATCAGATGAGTATAATATTGATTTCATATATAAATAACAAGTTATTAAAATAGTGTAAAATTTTAATAAAAAAAAGCGATCCGTTCCCCCGGACCGCTTAAACAACATAAACCCAAAAATGAAGAGTAAAAGGTTGGCTAACACATTTTGGTTAGCAAATCCCTAAATTCTAGACTTTTCCAAAATTAAAAAAATTATTAATTAATTAAAAAATATTTATTTTATTGCTAAAAATTTATACCATTTGTATATTTGCTGCAATATCTTTAAAAAAATCACAACTGAGAGAATAAAAGATGAGTAAAAATTACGATATTGACAATGTGGATTTAAAGATCCTTGCCCTATTGACGGAAGATGCAAAAATGCCATATACTGAGGTAGCAAAAAAAGTTTTTGTTTCGGGGGGAACTGTACATGTACGGATGAGGAAACTGGAAGATATGGGAATAGTGCAGGGCACAACACTGAAAATGGATTATTCCAAAATGGGTTATGACATTACAGCCTTTCTGGGTATTTATCTCGAGAAGAGTTCTCTATACGATCAGGTGATAAAGAAATTATATAATATTCCTGAGATAGTAAAAGTTCATTACACAACCGGCAACTACAATATATTTGTTAAGCTTCACTGCCGAGATACCAATCATTTGAAAGATGTATTACACGATAAAATTCAAAAGGTTGAAGGGATTGAAAGGACCGAAACGATCATCTCTCTTGAAGAAAGCTTGAACAGACATATACAGTTTAACGTATAACTGGTAAGTAAAAAGATTTTCAATACCCGCTTAACTTCTTTTTGAAGTATTTGAGCGGGTTTTTTATTTTAAAAGGTTTTGGACCTAATTTTTCCTTTTTTGAACATAATTAGTAACAATTTGTTGTATGTTTGTAGTTGTTTATAATGATTCTAAATAATAAAATATATGGCCGACAAAGATAATATCCTGGAAGAATTAACCCAGTCCGAATATAAATATGGATTTGTATCGGATATTGAGGCAGAATCAGCTCCAAAAGGCTTGAATGAGGATATTGTCAGGTTCATTTCAGCTAAGAAAGAAGAACCTGAATGGTTGCTTGAGTGGCGGCTAAAGGCATTCAGGCACTGGCAAAAAATGAAAGAGCCCAGATGGCCAAATGTCACCTATCCCGAAATTAATTACCAGGACATTATATATTATTCAGCTCCCAAACAGAAAATAGCACCAGAAAGCCTGGATGAAGTAGACCCTGAATTGCTGGAAACTTTCGAGAAGTTGGGAATTTCCTTGCAGGAACAGAAGCGTCTAACAGGAGTCGCGGTCGATGCGGTCATGGACAGCGTATCAGTCGCTACAACCTTCAAAGATAAACTTTCCGAAATGGGTATAATTTTCAGCTCATTCAGTGAAGCAGTCAGGGAACATCCTGATCTCGTGAAAAAATACCTGGGTTCTGTCGTACCCATGAATGATAACTATTTCGCAGCCTTAAATTCTGCTGTTTTCAGTGATGGATCTTTCTGTTATATACCCAAAGGAGTGAGATGTCCGATGGAGCTTTCGACATATTTCCGGATCAATGCAGCAAACACGGGGCAATTCGAAAGAACCCTTATCGTTGCCGATGAAGGATCTTATGTGAGCTATCTTGAAGGTTGTACAGCTCCAATGCGGGATGAGAACCAGCTTCATGCAGCTGTTGTGGAAATACACGCAGCTAAGGAGGCAGAGGTAAAATACTCAACCGTTCAGAATTGGTACCCTGGAGATAAAAATGGTAAAGGAGGTATTTATAATTTCGTGACCAAAAGAGGCATCTGTGCAGGGGCGAGAAGTAAGATCTCCTGGACACAGGTTGAAACAGGCTCTGCAGTGACCTGGAAATATCCCAGTTGTATACTAAAAGGAGATGATTCAATAGGTGAGTTTTATTCCGTTGCCGTTACAAATAACTATCAGCAGGCCGATACAGGGACAAAAATGATCCACCTGGGCAAAAACACTAAAAGCAGGATCGTATCCAAAGGAATTTCAGCCGGTAAAAGTCAGAATAGCTACCGGGGCCTGGTAAAGGTTATGAAAAGAGCTGAAAATGCCAGAAATTATTCTCAATGTGATTCTTTGCTCATGGGGGATCAATGCGGGGCACATACTTTTCCCTATATAGAGGCGGGTAACAGTTCAGCACAGATTGAACATGAGGCAACCACTTCCAAGATTGGGGAAGACCAGTTGTTTTATTGTAATCAACGGGGTATTGATACCGAGCAGGCTGTAGCCCTTATTGTAAATGGTTATGCCAAGGAAGTGTTAAGCAAACTGCCCATGGAATTTGCAGTGGAAGCCCAAAAACTGCTGGCAATCACATTAGAAGGAAGTGTTGGATAAAAATAACAATATATAAATGCTTAAAATACAAGACCTAAAAGCTTCAATAGAAGATAATCAGATTCTCAAAGGGATCAACATGGAAGTAAAGGCCGGAGAAGTGCATGCCATTATGGGGCCAAACGGCTCAGGAAAAAGCACCCTGGCTTCAGTTCTTGCCGGCAGGGAAGAGTTCGAAGTTGATGGAGGACAGGTATATTTTGAAGGGGAAGACCTCCTGGAGCTAAGTCCCGAAGAACGCGCATGGAAGGGCATCTTCCTTGCCTTTCAATACCCTGTTGAGATACCGGGGGTAAGTACCACCAACTTCCTGAAATCTGCGATGAACCAGATAAGGGAAAATAACGGTATGAAACCTATGGATTCTGTACATTTCCTCAAGCACATCAAGGAGAAAATGAAATTAGTTGAGATTGATCAGTCATTGCTCAGTCGTTCGCTTAATGAAGGTTTCTCCGGAGGTGAGAAAAAGAGAAATGAGATCTTCCAGATGGCTGTTCTTGAACCTAAGTTGGCCATTCTCGATGAAACGGATTCAGGACTTGATATTGATGCTTTGAAAATTGTTGCAAATGGTGTGAATAAACTGAAATCTGAAGATAATGCCGTGATCGTCGTCACACATTACCAGCGTCTGCTGAATTACATTGTTCCTGATTATGTACATGTACTTTATGAGGGAAGGATTGTTAAGTCGGGCACCAAGGAACTGGCGCATGAACTGGAAGCAAAAGGTTACGACTGGATCAAGGAGGAGTTTAATTCAACACCAGCTTAACCTATCGATTATGACTTCAACTGATACTGATATAAACCTTATTGAAAACCTTGCGGCTAAAGTGAGCCGGTCTGGCTTCAATATATTAAATGATTTTCCACAAATACGGGATGAATCATTAAATGCCCTGAAGGTTACAGGCCTGCCCGGGAACAAACATGAGGAATACAAATACTTCAATGTATCCAGGAAGATCAAAAGGGATTATAATTTTCCACTTCCTGCCGGTGAAGCAGTTGAGACTGGATGGATAAGATCCAGATTGGTAGATGATAATAAGGGAATCCATATCGTATTCATAAATGGCATTTACTCAAAAGAGTTTTCGAATTTTGACACCCCGGCTGAAGGATTTGAATTTTTTCTTCCGGAAGATTCCGGACAGGGAATAAAGTATATTTTAGATACTTATGCCGCTGAAAGGCAGAATATTAATAAGGATCCTTACCTGGACCTAAACAGGGCTTTTCCGAATGCAGGATATGCGATCAGAATTGGTAAGGATTTCGATTCTAAACCTGTATACATCTATCATTTTGTGAACTCCGGGGTTCAGGATTTGCTTATAAATCATACGGGCATCGTCCTGGTTGAAAAAGATGCAAAAGCTGATCTTTCGGAGATATTTATATCGGAGAATGAGGATCATCATTTCCACAATCACAATACGGAGTTGATTACCCGGAATGGCGCCCTGGTTAATTATCATCTGATCCAGGAAACTGGTCATGATAGTGTCAATATACAAAATACAAACATTTATCAATCAGCCAACAGCAGGGCAAATACCTATACATTTTCCCTGAGTGGCAAGGATCTCAGGAATAACCTGAATATCCTACTTAATGAAGAAGACTGTGAGTCGCATTTGTATGGATTATATTTTATTTCGAATAATGACCATATTGACAATCATACTACGGTAGATCACAGAAAACCTCATTGTTACAGCAATGAATATTACAAGGGTATTATTGATGACAAAGGGATGGGGACATTCAATGGCAAAATATATGTCAGACCCAATGCGCAGAAAACGAATGCCTTTCAGTCGAATAAAAACCTTGTGCTGACTGATACTGCCACGGTAAACACAAAACCGCAGCTTGAGATATGGGCCGATGATGTGAAATGCTCCCACGGGGCAACGACTGGGCAAATTGATGAAGAGCAGATGTTTTATCTAAGGTCTAGAGGCCTTAGTGAAGAATCTGCCGCAGCTTTATTATTGCATGCATTTGCCTTCGATATTATAGACAGGGTGGAGCTGGAACATCTAAGAAAATATATTGGATCAAAAATTAACAGCAGGTTAGGGTATCAGTTTTCAGATTAGGCTTTGAATTCTATTCATTCAAATACACAAACAGGGATTGATAAGTTTAACCCTTCAATGATAAGGGAGCAATTCCGGATCCTGAGCAGGGAAATCAATGGCCGTCCCCTGGTATATTTTGACAATGCGGCAACCACACAAAAACCTGATGTGGTAATCAATGCGATCAGTGAATATTATCAGGATTATAATGCTAATATTCACCGCGGGATCCATACTTTGGCTGAAAAAGCCACTGAGGCTTATGAGGGTACCCGAAGAAAAGTAAAAGAGTATATAAACGCATCTTCTTCCGATGAGGTGATATTTACTTATGGTACAACGGACGGAATTAACCTGGCTGCAAATTCACTGGGCAGAGCAACCCTGAATAAAGGCGATGAAGTTTTAATTTCTGCTATGGAGCATCATTCCAATATTGTTCCCTGGCAAATGATTTGTGAAGAAAGAGGTGCTATTTTGAGAGTTGCTCCTATTAACGATGCCGGAGAACTGATCTATGAAGAATACCTGAAACTTTTATCTGAAAAGGTAAAAATTGTAAGTATTGTACATGTTTCAAATTCACTCGGGACAATAAACCCCGTTAAAAAAATAATAGCTGACGCGCATGCGGTTGGTGCATATGTTTTAATTGACGGCGCCCAGGCTGCGGCACACCTTGGTGTTGACGTACAGGACCTGGATTGTGACCTTTATGCTTTTTCATCACACAAGATGTTCGGTCCGACCGGGGTTGGTGTGTTGTATGGTAAAAGAGCAGTCCTGGATCTTATGCCACCTTACCGTGGAGGCGGCGAGATGATCAAGGAGGTAACATTTGAAAAAACGACGTACAATGACTTGCCTTTTAAATTTGAGGCAGGAACACCCAATATTGCCGATGTGATTGGTTTCAGCTCGGCCATAGATTATATCAATGCGCTGGACAAAAATTCAGTACAGGAGTATGAAAAGAAACTGCTCGAGTATGGCGTAAGCAAGCTGGCTGAAATTGACGGATTAAAGTTCATAGGAACGGCAAAAGATAAAATAAGTGTTATATCATTTATTATAGAAGACGTTCACCCTTTCGATATTGGGATGATGCTGGATGCCGGAGGGGTTGCTGTCAGAACAGGGCACCACTGTACACAACCCTTGATGGATTATTATAACATTGAAGGGACTGTTCGGGCTTCTTTATCTATATACAATACTGAAGCAGAGATTGACATATTAGCTGAGAAACTGAAAGCCATAGTTAAAATAAAAAGAAAATGAGCGATCAATCGATCAATGAAATACAGGATGAGATAATTGATGAATTTGCCATTCTTGGTGACGATAAGGAAAGTACTGTATTCTATATTATGGAATTAGGCAGTAACCTGGAACCTCTAGAAGACAGATACCGGATTGATTCAAACCTGATTAAAGGCTGTCAGTCCAAAGTATGGCTCGAGGCTGAATTGGAGGATGACCGGTTAGTACTGAAAGCCGACAGTAATACAGATATTACCAAAGGATTGATCAGTTTGCTGATACGGGTTTTATCAGGCCAAAGTCTTGATAATGTAATAAATGCTGACCTCTATTTTATTGAAAAGATTGGAATGCATAATGTTATAGGATCACAACGGTCAAATGGACTGGCTTCCATGATCAAGCAGATCAGGCTTTATGCCATCGCGTATAAAACGAAATTACAGAGTCAATCATAAAGATTGAGAAATATGAATGACCAGAATAATAAGGAATTAAAAGAAAAAGTAGTCCAGGCATTAAAGCTGGTATATGATCCGGAGATCCCGGTTGATGTATACGAATTGGGCCTGATCTATGAAATAAACATTTTCCCTATTAACAATGTTTTTATTTTAATGACCTTGACGTCACCTGCCTGTCCGGCTGCTGAAATGATCCCGGGCGATGTAGAAGCTAAGGTAAAGGCTATTCCTGAGGTAAACGATGTAACGGTGGAGATCACTTTTGATCCACCCTATACCCAGGATATGATGTCAGAAGTTGCAAAATTAGAATTAGGTTTATTATAAAATATTAAGAAATGTATCCGGAACAAATGGTAGCCCCCATGCGGGCAGATTTAACAGACGTTGGTTTTAATGAACTAAGAACCGTTGATGAGGTCGTCGAGCATTTGGATGATGCCAAAGGCACCTCTTTGTTAGTAATCAATTCAGTATGTGGATGTGCTGCCGGCATGGCACGACCAGCCGTTAAGTACGCATTGACAAATGCTTCAAAGCAACCTGATCATTTACTGACGGTATTTGCCGGTGTAGATATGGAAGCCACAGCCAAGGCCAGGGAATATACCCTTCCCTACCCCCCATCCTCACCCTCTATAGGGTTGTTTAAGGATGGCGAATTGGTTCATTTTATAGAAAGGCATCATATTGAAGGTCGTCCAGCGGAGATGATCGCTGATCATCTGATTGATGTTTTCGAGGAATATTGTTAAAGAAAAATGCCATCGGGCATCCGATGGCATTTTCTGCACTAGTGTATGATTGTCAACTTTCTGTGCAATATAAGTCCTTCTTTATCCCCTATCAGCAAGAAGTGAATACCATTCGGTAAGAGGCTGGTATCGATTTCGAATCCTTTCGATCCTTTTTCAACCTTACCCCGGCCAATGGCTACCCCGCGTTGGTCCATGATCTCCCAGTCATAGTCCTGGCTGATATAATCACCGAACTCAACAATGGCATACGCTTTAGCCGGTTGCGGATAGATATTTACATTCTCCATCACGCCCCTTGCGATATCTTCTTCGAGATCGGTTATTACATTTTTGTCATTGTCAACTTTTACAATTTCAGCTTGTAACACTTCATTGGTCTGGTTATCCTGGATATAGGCCACAACCCAGTATTCATCATCGTTATATGTAGGAAACCCTGTCAGAGTTTCTCCAGGATTCACATGGAAGACCAATTCGGGATCACCCGGATTCCATGGTGCTGCAATATTGATCCCTGATAAACCATCAGTATAGGTTGGTTCATCTTTAAACATCGCCCGGGCAAGATTTTGTACTGTAATCCCATACTCATTTGGATTTGAATAGGCACCATAATTGTCTTCTACTAATGTAATAAATATTGATACGTCCCCAGAGATTTGTTCCAGTGCATTAGCTATTACATGAATCTCTATCCTGTTCGATTCAATTCCTGCTGTACTATCTACCGTGATATTGATATCTACTTTTGGATCTTCCAATGCCCGATGAATTACCTCATAATAATCAAACACTTCTCCATCAGATTGTGGAGCCCCATCTATAAAGGATTTGAATGATGTTGTTGTTGCCCCATATGCATCGTAATAATTGGCCCTATCCCCAAGGATCTGATTTTCATTATAGATTAAATCCCCGCCCTGATATCCATGATGAAATTCGATATAGACCAGTTCATTTGCCACAGAATTAATTACATCATAAAGATCCCTGGTATCCTGGGTGGTATTTAATTCAAAATTCACAAAATGTTCCACCAGAACATTTCTTGTTCTATTACCCAGACAGAAATCATCAATAGCAAATCCATCAAGCGTATTTGGCACACTGGTCTCAACACTGGCAAAGGCAAATCTAAAGATAATCGGATTTGTTAACCTTGATGGTATCTGATCCAATGGAATTCTGGAATTAACCCATCCTCCCGATTCAAGGGTCCAACCGACATTATTTGTTGGATCTAATTGTTGTTCTCCCGGATCAGCTGAAATATTTTCATAATTATACCACCATTCATTACCCCACCATCGGATACCATAAGGTTCAGTTCCAGTCAATGAACCTACCACATTCCATGATATACCTCCATCGTCAGAGTATTGCAACACAACCCCGTCAGTTGCACCCAGCTCAGTCCAGTAATTAAATGACAACATAGGTCTCTCAAGATTAGAAATATCATATGCAGGTGTAATTAAATAAGATCTTTCACCATCATAATATGGTTGATTTCTTCCAGTCATCCAAACAGAACTGCCTGATGCAGCATAATTTATCGTATTCCCAGCAGGTACACCATGAGCCCAACTGTTACTATCCAGTGCCGGATTCGGAGAAATTGCCCAGCTGCCATTATCTGATTCAAAATCCTCGCAAAGCATGCCAGTAGCTGGAACTATGATTGAAGGTACGATATTTACAATTTTTATAGTATCGCCCAGGCATCCCCTGCTTGAAACTACATTTAATGATACATTATATTGTCCAGCCCCAGAGAAAGTATGAGACGGATCCTGTACATTAGAAGTGGCCCCTGCATCATCAAAATTCCATAGCCATTGAGCTACATCACTGTTATTAAACTCATGTTCGCTGGTTGGGAATGTTATATCCGAATAAAAGTTTGTTATGGATCCTTCAGATATCAATTCGGAAGTAAAATTAACTTCAGGCTCTCCTCCAACATATACCTGACTTAGTTTCTCAGCTGTACAGGACTTTGTAGAGAATCCTTGAGATTCGACCCTTAGCAGGATGGTTTCAATCTTAGGTTCCGCAAATTTATGAATAGGATTTTGTTGAGAATATATAGTATCCGGGAATATCCAGGTATAATTTGCTATGCTATCATACAATACGGATGTATCTATTGAAGATAGATCAATAAATGGAATTGAATCATCAACGCAGGTATTATTTACATCAAATGTAAAGTCGGCTATTGGAATTGGAAGAACCCTCGTAATTCCTTCTGTTGTATCGGTTACACCTAGTGGATCTGTAAATATATATTGTATTGTATGTATACCTACATCAGCCACAGTCGGATCAAATTGATATTCTGAACCAGACTGTTGGATTCCAGGTCCTTGAAAAATTCCTCCCGCAGGAATTCCTGTAAGCGTAGATGCCTGATCATCCATACAATAAGCGAAATCTAATCCTAGAAAATCAATGTCAGGCAATGGATTGACAAAGGTCGAATCAATATAAAGGTTGGTACAACCGTTCCCATCTGTATATGAATATGTTACATGGGTCATACCCTCCCCGGCCGCAACAGGATCGAATGTATTTGAACCTGGAGGATTTATTCCAATACCAGTAAATATACCACCTGAAGGTGATCCATTGAGATCTACTGGTGGATCATTAATAGCAATCTGTGGATCAAGACCGAAAAAGGTTGGATTCGGTAATGCATTAATTGTATGGAATACCTTATCATCAGATGCAGGACAAGGTCCAGCAGGATCATCCGTAGTCAATGTAAATATTATCTGAGATCCCCGCTCTGTGGTATCGGGCAAATAATATGCATTCAGATCATTAATATTGGAATATGTTCCTATTCCACCTGACCAGGTTGCAGATGAAGCTGATCCTCCTATTGATCCATTAAGGAATAATGTGTCACCAATACAGATTGCATAATCCAGACCAGCATCCACAAGGGGTGCTTCATCGATGGTAATATTAACCTCAGAAAATACTGCCGTACATGGCCCTGACGGATCATCTGTTGTTAACCTTAATGTTACAATGGTTCCAATTTCTGTGGAATCAGGTATATATTCTGTAATGAGCAATGTATTATTAACGAATGTACCAAGTCCGCCAGACCAGGATGCAGAAGATGCACCACCTCCGATTGATCCGTTGACTATAATACTACTGCTTTCACATACAACTTGATCAACTCCCGCATCAACTGTTGCTGGTGTATTTATATATACATCAACCTGATCAGTTACAATATCGCATGGTCCAGCTGGATCATTACTTGATATTGTTAAAGTTACTATTGTTCCAATTTCTCCCGGTGTTGGGAAATATACGGCATTTAGTGTATTTACATTTGGATAGAATGTTCCGGTGCCACCACTCCAGGTAATAGAAGTTGTTGATCCGCCAAAGCCGGCATCGGTGAGTCGCACACTATCTAATCCACAAACTACCTTGTTAGTACCCGCATCAACAGTAGGAGCAATATCGATTGTAATATCTACAGAATCTCTTGCAGCAACGCATGGCCCTGCCGGATTATTTGTTTCTATATAAAGTCTAACTGTAGAACCTGTTTCAACAGAATCAGGATTATAAGTTGCCAATAGCGTTGAGGTACTTGGCGTAAAGCTTCCAAATCCTCCAGACCAGCTAATTGATGTTGCACTCCCGCCATAGGATGCATCACTCATTAAAATACTTGAGCCTTCACATATTGTTTTATCAAGTCCTGCATTTACCGTCGGTGCGTTGTTGATGATCACTGCTACCTGGTCACTGACCGGTTCACATGGTCCCGCTCCATCAGGA
>JAHEGY010000118.1 GCA_024644875.1 Cyclobacteriaceae bacterium | reverse complement strand
ATTATGATGTGCTGGTCAGCAACTGGAACAACTGGCCGGATAATGAACTGGTATGGAACCCGGATCAGGAAGCTGCTTTTAAGAAATATGTGGAAGAAGGAGGTGGATTGGTTATTATTCATGCCGGTGGATCTTCTTACTATGGATCGGATTTGTATCATCAACTCAGTATTGGAAGATGGGGAGAAAAAACATCTCATGGTAAGCCAACAATGGGTAAAATTCAAGATTTTAACCAGGACCATCCTATCACGAATGGATTGGATAGGTTTTACATTATGGACGAGCTATGGGAGAAAGCAGATATCTATCCAGGCGCGAGATCATTGGCCAGTGTTTCAGGTAAGGATAAAGATGACGGTCATTTAATCCGGGAAGAGGCGGTTTTTATAAATGAAATAGAGAAAGGACGTTGTTTTTACACCATTCTGGGGCACGATGAACGGGCATTTTTTAATACGGGATTGCAGACCTTGCTTTTAAGGGCTACGGAATGGGCTGCTACAGGAAAGGTGACTTATGCATTGCCCCAGGATCTCAGATATTTTTCCGGTTTTGACGGAAGCTTTGTATGGGCGCAATCAGATACTACATTACAACTGTTCAATGGGAAAAACCTCGTTTGGCAGTATAATTTCAATAACCGGTTCGGCAAATCCTATTTTCATCCACTATTCATGGGCAATAACAGGATTACCTGTGAAAGTCCAAGAGACCATGTATGGCATTATGGTCTGTGGTTTTCCTGGAAATTTATCAATGGTCTGAATTACTGGGAGTATACTGATGATTTCAGGTCTGAAAAAACTGGATTTAAATCAGAGGGTAAAACCCATATAAACGATATAAAAATTAAAAAGAACCAGGATTATTCAGCCAATATTGACCTTGAGATCCTTTATCACCCGGAGCCTATGGGCGAACCTGTGCTAAAGGAGCGAAGAAACATTTATATTTCAGCACCAGGTCCGGAAGGATACTATTTTGACTATGAACATCATTTTTACGCTGAATTTGGTGATGTAACCATCGACCGCACCCCTATTTTAGGAGAACAGGATGGGATGTCCTGGGGAGGATATGGTGGGCTTACCATCAGATTCAACCAGGATTATATCATAGCTCAAACGCTTCCTGAATATCCACCTGTTACACCGCCTGGGTATCCAAAGAATGGATGGTTCTACATGGGTTTCAATACCCTGACCGGAGGAAAGGCCGGGGTTGCGATGTTTCAGCATCCGGACTATACTACCAATTCGACCAGGTGGTACTACCTTCTTGATTCAGAAACACCGTTTTTCTTTTTCACCCCGGCAGCGGTATACGACAGCAAAATCGAACTGCAAAAGGAGGAGTCATTGATCTTAAAATACAGAGTATGGATTCTGTCAGAAGCATCTGAAGAGATCCTGGCTGAAAAATACCATCATTACATATATGATTGAATTGACGATATAAAAATAAAATCAGATGAAAGATTCAGAGAATAAAAGTATCAGCAGAAGAAAATTTGCGAAGGCAACCCTTCAATCTATGGCAGGCGCTATATTCCTTCCAACTATATTACCCTCTGATGTCAGATGGAAGGGAGCAAATGACAGGATATTGATGGCTTCGATCGGTCTCGGCTCCAGGGGCAGCAATGAACTGGAACATTACATTTTACCCCTGGAAGGCTCCTACTCAGTGGCCATGTGTGATGTTCACCGGAACAGGAGGGATAACTGGACCAGTCAGGTAAACCAGCACTATGCTGATAAAGGTGTCAAAGCGCCTGAATGCAAGTCTTATCTTCATTTTGAAGAGATATTGGAACGCGGTGATATTGATGCAGTACATATTACAACGCCGGATCACTGGCATGTAGCCGCAGCAACCAAGGCAGCCAGGGCGGGCAAACATATTATGCTGGCAAAGCCACTGGGATTGAGTTACCCGCATTTTTTAATACTTGAAAAGGCCGTAATAGAAAATAATGTGCGTTTTCATTATGCCACCCAGCAGAGAACGTTTGAACATATGAAAGCAGGTGTCGACATGGTGCGGGATGGAAAGATCGGCGATATAGAACGTGTGGATATTTGGTGCCCTGGGAAGAATCCTGTTCCCTCACCGGAATGTCAGGAGGTTCCGGTTCCGGATACTTTTGACTTCGACAGATGGACTGGCCCGGCACCCCTGAAGACTTATTGTCCCGACCGGGTGACCAATAATAGCTCATGGTTTCAGTATGACTATAGTATCGGTTTCCTGGCAGGCTGGGGGGCGCACCCGATTGATATTATGGTTTGGGCTTTGAAAGACCAGGTTTCCGGAACGTATGCGTGTAGTGGAACTGGGAAATTCTGGTCGGAAGGGGGGATGTATGATAATATCTATTCGTGGGATGTAAACTATGAATATGAAAATGGTCTGAAGGTTCATTTTGTGAGTACCGATCTGTTTGATGATATGGTAGCGGAAAGAAAGGAAGAAGCCTATAACGGGACGACTTTTTATGGCACAAAAGGCTGGATCTCCTTAAGCAGGGAGTCAGTGGAAAGCAATATCCCCGAAATTCATAAGAAACTCAATGCGTATTCTCGGGGGAATAATACGATGGGAAAGGCCTTCCTTGACGTGATTCATGGCAAGACAAAAGAATTATGCCCATTGGATGAGGCAATAATCTCAGATACCATTAGCCATATGGGCGATATAGCCATTCGAACAAAAAATCCCGTATCCTGGGATCCTGTAAAGGGAAAAGTGGATGATAAGGCAGGGGATGCCCTTTACAGGCGGGAATACAGAAAGCCATATAAGGTATAAGGTCATTTCAAACCTTGTTTTCTAATCTATGATCATCTTTGATGAGTTTGTAATCTGGATTCAGGAATAATAAGATTGGTCATCAATCGAGAATAATAACCCAATACTAAACATATTTAGAATCCGGACAAAAACCTGGGAAAAGCTCCAGGATAATTAATGATTGTTTATTATCAGAAAAGCCTGTTTTCCCTTTTTTTAAGAATCAGAAATGGGCCAGCAAACCTTCTAGTCAAGGAAAAAATGGGTCTCCAATCCCTTGCCAAAATCCCCGTAAGTCAGTGATTAAAGTCTGATTCGGAGAATTTCATGGCTTCGTAGGTATATAGATCTGCATCTTTCCAGCCATCCCATCCAATATGTGCTTTGTCCCTGGCACACTTGCCAAGAAACTCTTCCAGAGTCCAGTCTGTTTTAGTCGCGACATGGGGCAGGAATGTCCCGGTCTGGTAACCTTTCTTGATATAGATCCCATGTCGGCCGATTTCTATCTGATCAATCGAAGAAATCTTTTTCATGGGTGTTAATACTGAAATTTCAATCTCTATTTCCGGGAGTTCATCCTGATGAACAGATTTAAACCGGTAATCTTTTGTGGCTGAAGAGATCGTTAATGATTGTATGGTTTTATAAAGAGGATTGTCTGATTCAATATGCCCGATACAACCTCTAAGTTCATCATTTTTATACAAGGTAACGAAGGCACCCACCTTATTTTGATTGGGAGTGTTTATGTCAGTCTCTTTGTACTTTGGAAATGAATTTTCATTAATATATAATTCCAGGGCACTTCGGGCAATGGACAATAGCTGCTTTTTATCCTCCACGGATAGCTCAAAATCATTTTTTTTCTCGGGCTTTCCAAATAATGAAGCGAACATATCATTCATGTTAAAACCAGTATATTCCCTTCAGGGACTAGGGTCATCTTAACGGTTTAAAAAATCTTAATACTTATCTAATATACGAAAAATGAAGGTATTCAGGTGGATTTAATCGGTCTTTGTTATTAGAACATGAGCCACATGACGAGAAATAAGAGTATTGAACTTATAAACCCTACAAGAAAAATAATGTAGGAGGTTCGTAGTTTTGCATATTTTCTATGAAGTACAGTAGCCTGGTTAAATATATCAATGATCATATTTTCATACACATCACCTTTGGTTTCGATGATCTGTTTCATTGTGTCGAGGTATTCATTCAGGGTAAGACCATAAATATTCTCAAAAAAAAGCAGGCTTCTTTTCTCTTGTTCGGTAGTCAAATCACCTTTTTTTGATAGAATAAGCCTTGGTTGTACGGCCCGGATTGCAAATACAGAACTGAATACTGCAGTAAGCATTACGGAAACAACAGGGATCACCAATTCAACATTCTCAATAACCTCTTTATTTGTGAATAATAAAGAAGAGGATATAATGCCGATCAACACGGAGATGATCATAGCATTTATACCCAAGATCATATTGGCTTTTGTGTCGGCAATCCGTATCAGGTTTATCTGTGTCCGGTAGGTTACACGAAACATTGTCTGAGTGCCAGCGTTGGCCTGCTTCTTCTCTTTTATCTTCTTCTTTAGATCCATTTTTTTGTGCATTGAGTAAAGCAATATAAATATTTTTAGTATGCCACTCAAGATTATCTATAAAAAATAAGGCTTTATACATGTAGAAGGATGGATTTGGAACTAAGGAATAGGTAGCTGTAAATATAAAATTATCAATATCCGGCTATTCGATTTCAGTCAATTTTACTACCCTGAAAACAATGCCTTCATAGGGATTTTCATGGCCTGCTTCGAACAGGCATCCTATGTTTCCATTGGGTAGTTTCACAAGGTCGGAATATGCAGAAGGGCCTGAAAAAAGCAACAATGAGTTCGTCCAGGTCTTCCCTTCATCATAACTGATCTTAAGGGTCATATTCTCCCGTTTATCTTTATCGGCAGGATTTGAAAAAAGCATACGACTTTTGCCGGATTCCTGGTATGAATAACGCAATAAGCTGGCCTGGCAGATAGGCTCGATCAGATTTTTGTCTGGATAGATATTCCCCCAGGTTAATCCCCCGTCATCACTAAGTGATACCTTCCTGGATTTCTCTTTACGGTCGTAATTGCGCATATTCAGCATTAAAACACCCCCGGGGAGTTCTACAATGGAGCATTCATTGACTTTGTCTTGTGGAGTAGATCCCCCCAGGTGCCAGGAATGTCCATGATCATCAGAATAGATAATATGCGAAAAATATTTTTTGGTTTGCGCCTCAATATGATCGCAGGGTATGATCAGACGGTCTTTGAACTTCCCGTTTTTGACCTGTATGCCATGGCATGGGCCGGTAGCATACCATGTCCAGTTGTCCAGCTTAACCGAAGAGGTAATTTCTTTCGGTACGGACCACGTATTTCCTTCATCGCTTGACTCCAGAATAAATATTCGCCTGGTGTCCTTGCTGGATTGTCCTATAATTTCAGATTCATGGTCTTCTCCGAGGTTCCAGGTACTTAAGAGGTAAATGATCCCGCTGGATCGATCAACAACAGGGGCCGGATTGCCGCAGACATTGTCACCATCGTCCCATAATACTATCAGGTCGCTCCAGGTTTTACCACCATCATTTGATTTTCTCATAACCAGGTCAATATCCCCGGTATCGGAACTGCCATTCTTCCTGCCTTCTGCAAAGGCTATCATATTTCCTTTTGTCGTTAAAACAATCGCCGGGATCCGGAAGGTATGATAACCATCTGAGCCGCTTTTAAAAAGGTAGTCTAAGGTTTGGTCCTGGCCTTGGATGTTATTGGATATTATACCACAGAACATTAGAATCGCTATTTTTGGCAAAATATTATTTTTCATAAAAGAAAACACTTTAATGAGTTCGGTATTTCGAGCGGGATCCGTCCTCTATTTTATCTCAGGTGCTCCCAGGCTCCCGAATAAATCCAGTATCAATAGATTTTTTATTGTGACCATTCAGTGGGTTCCCTGTCCCAGCGGTGTTTTTCCAGCTCTTTCATAAGTTCCTCGCTGAGAATACCGGCATCACTGGTGGCTATATTGGCTTCGACATGATTCAGCTTCCGCATTCCGGGGATAATGGTGCTGACGGTCGGTTCACCCAGGATAAATCTTAGGGCCATCTCCGGCATGGTCATTCCTTCAGGGACTAAGGGTTTTAAGTCTTCTGCATGATCAACACTTGAGTTCAGGTTCTCGGGCACAAAATAGGTGTTGCGCCAGTCTCCTTCAGGCCAGGTACTATCCTTTGTCAGGGTACCGGTAAGGGTTCCTTCATCAAACGGAACACGGGCTATTACGCCGACATTATGTTCTCTGCAGGCAGGAAATAATTCATCCTTTGGGTTCTGATCGAAAATATTATAAATAACCTGTATAGCATCAATTATCCCGCTTTTCACAGCTTTAACCCCATTCCAGGGTTCCCAGCGGTTTATACTGATGCCTATACTATGGATCACCCCCTGGCTCTTCAGGTCCATCATTTTCTTAACCCACCGGTCATCCTCAAGCCATAGGTCTTCCCAGGTATGGAATTGCATGATGTCATAAGAATCGATGCCTGCATTTTTCAGGCTGTTATCCACAAATCTCTGAATATGATCCGGGGGGAAACAATCATCAAGAGAATACTCGCGTCGACTGGGCCATTTGAAATTTTTTGGTGGCATCTTAGTGGCGGTATACAACCGCTTTTGAGGATTTGCACGTATTAATTCTCCCAGTAAACTCTCACTTTTTCCTGAACCATAACCCCATGCCGTATCGAAGAAGTTACATCCCAGGTCAACGGCTTTCTGCATGGATTGCATCGATTCATCATCATCCGATCCGGTCCAGCCGGCCATGCCCCACATTCCATAGCCTATCTCACTGACTTCCCAATTTGTTCTTCCTAGTTTTCTGTATTTCATGCCTTAAAAATATTTTGTTTATTAAGAAAATTAATTCACCAGATGTTCGGTTTTCATAATAAAGTAAACAACCCGGCTCAATGGGTGAATATAATAAGAATCAGCCTGCTCTTCCAGCAAATATTAAATTTTTGAATAAGATATTGTGAGATTACTCCAATTGAATTATTCCTGCGGCCAACACGGATCCCTTTTTCTTTTTTCGGGAAATAATTGTTCGCTATCATAAATAATACATAATTTTAAATTCATGCTAAAAGAGGTTCCAGTAAATATGGATATGCCTGACCCTAAATATTGCGATTACGCTGCTTCGGTTCCTCCGCTGAAGGAAGCCATGGATAGCTTTATCGAAACCTCGAAAACATATTTTGCCAATCCCTCATCTATCCATGCCCATGGTAGAAAAGCTGAAAAGAAATTATTACAGCTGAAAAAGGAATTCACTGACCTCCTCAACTATTTTGATGGCCGGTTAATGCTTTGTTCTTCAGCCACTGAGGCGAATAATACAATAATTGAAGGATATTTAAGAAGATTTCCCGGGAAGAAGATCCTTGTTGCCCGGGATACCCATGATTCAATCTGGTATGCCGTGGGTAGATATCCTGAGCGTACCTCAATCTTAAACATAGAGCCGGATGGGAAAATTGACGAAGAAAAACTTATTAGTTCCATATCCGGAGATAAGGCCTTAGTATGCTTGAATCATATATGCAGCGAGACAGGAATTATTCATGATGTGGAAAGGCTGGCACATATATGTCAATCCAGGGGTATGAAAGTTCTGGTTGATGGTACGCAGGCACTTGGGCATATTCCAGTTAATTTAAATGATATCCCTTTTAACTATTATACTTTCTCCGCTCACAAATTTGGAGCGGTAAGGTCAATGGGGGGATTGTTCATGCGGGATAGTGATTTCGAACCTCTACTAAGTGGAGGTAAGCAGGAGTGGGGAATGCGTGGAGGCACTGAAAACGTATCGGGTTTAGCTTCTGCGGTAACGGCACTTAAGTGGAATTTGCAGAATCAGTCTGCTGAGATGCAGCGTTTGAATACTTTAGGCAAGAACTTTTCTGAGCGTTTAGCCAGATCCCTGCCTGGTTCAAAAATCAATTCCAATCCAAATGGACTACCTGGTTTGATATCAGTCAGTTTCCCGGGTTTTAAAGGAAATGAAATAGTGGCGGTCACCTCACTGTCAGGTTACGCCATTTCCACCGGTTCAGCCTGTCATGCCAATCAGGTCGAACCATCCAGGATCATTCTGGCAAGGGGTCTTAATGAAAACGAGGCTACAGGTACTGTCCGGATAAGTATGGGTTATGGCACAACCAGTGAATCGGTTGAGGGATTGTTCATCGCTGTTAAAGATTACATTGGCGCTTAATTATAAGATTTATTGAAAGAGATTCAATTATCACGACCTTCTGATTATGAATTGGATGATGCCTATCGACAATTGTCTAAAGGTGGAAATGTATTGGCCGAAATAGATCATGCTGAACTGAATAATATCATAAGCATACTTGAGAAGATCGGTTTCGTTGGGATTGAGATACCTTATTACCAGCTGGAAAGTAAATTCATTACCATTAGTGGGTTTAAAGGAAAACACGGACCATGTTACGATACCGGGCTGAATGCTGCCTACGAAGGTTCAGCCCTTGCTGCTTTTGATGATGACAATCATCTCCTGACGAGAGGAAAAGAATCTGCTGTTTGTGAAAAAACAGGCATAATTTATAAGTTCCCACCTTACCGGGGACTTATTAATGTTAATACAAGGCCAGGAGAACCGAAACGGAATATGGATCCAATCCATGAGAAATTCAATTCATACAGTCTTGATGATGAATTGAATGCTTTGTATTCCTCTGTAAAGAATCACAATAAAGAAAAAAAACGTATTGCGGCCTTTTATCCCGGCCCTTTCAGAATCTTGATCCTGGATGATGGTACTATAATTAAAAGAGGAGAAGTTAACAGTGTTCCGGAACCTGACATTAAGGATCTCGTATATACGGATCGTTTGATAATACTAAAATCCGGGACTGATATTAAACCGGTTTTCTTCCAGGATGAGTATGAACTCCATGGGCCCAGATGTCTTCAGCTGGGTCATCCAGTTATTGATCAGGATGCTGAAGTTGATGAGGTTGATCTTAGCCAGATTGATTTTGATTCAATGAAACTGCTTCCCCGGTTAAAGGGACTGATCGATGCAGATCGGAAATACTTTATTTTAACTGGAAGTGATCCAGCCGATGAGATGGGATGTTGCCCCTCGGATGAAGTGGGGGAAGCCAACAGGCTAGTTGCAGCGGGTGTTCTAAGTTCCGTTTCCCAGGAAGCTTTCGGAGATACCTGTCCTGTGAGTTATTATGCCTTCAGAGATGAGATTTCTATACAGAATGAGGATATTCAGTTCAGGAAAAATGAGAAGCTAAGGAGTGAGGTGAATCATAGGTTAAAAAGATCAGGAGAACAAAATTATAAGAGAGTCATTAGATGGATCCTGCTTGGATTTGTTGTACTGAGCCTTGTTTTTGCTTTTCTGAAAATACTCGATAGATCCGAAAATAATAAACGCTATTCATTATATGAACAACTATCAGTAACAAACGAGAATGCCATGTTGATCTTGCTCTTCCACAACAGGATCAGATGTGAAATGTGTCTGAATATGGAGACTTATATACGATCCCTATTGCAAAGCGAATATACCGATTTTTATAATGATAATCGGATACAGTTTTTTCTTATGGATATGAATGCAACTGAAAATATAAATCACGTGGATCGCTTTAGTCTTTATACCGCTTCGGTAGTTATTATAAAAATGGTTGACAGAGCTGAGGAAGAGGTCATTATTTTGGATGACATTTGGAAGGATCATAAGGATGAAACTGTATTTAAGCAAAGAATCAGGAAAGAGCTGGAAAAACTATTAGTTAAATAACATGACGGGTGTATTATTAGCAGCAGTGAGTTGTTTTATACTTGGAATTATCACCACACTACATCCTTGTCCTTTGACCACCAATATTGCAGCTGTTTCTCTTTTGTCCGGATGGACATCGAAACTCAAAAAAAGCAAGTATCCCTTTATATTATTTGTAACAGGGTATGTTGCTGTATTCATATTGATAGCCATTCTGATCTCAGGGGGGCTATATATCAGGTCCTCAGTCAGTATAAGTTTACAAAACAACATACGGTTATTCATTGGGCCCGTGCTGATACTGGTTGGGATGGTAATAGCCGATTTACTGCATTTGAATCGGTTTTATAGTGGAAAGATATTCACATGGCTGAAAAAGAAACGATGGCGGGGTGTTTACGCCTTACCAATGGGATCCGTACTGGCTTTAAGTTTCTGTCCTGCCACAGCTGCCGTTTTTTTCGGTATATTGATCCCTTTAACCATTCAGCATGATCAGATCATTTTGTTTCCCTTAATTTATGGGTTAGGGGCTACATTGCCTTTGGTTGGAATTGTAGTGATGGTTATGAAAGGGGGCCGCTTATTGCTCAGTAAAAAGTGGCAGAAAATGATCCCGCGCATAGCCGGCTGGATCATAATAGGTATAGGGATATATATCAGCATTCACCAGATTTTCCTGTAAGTTTCAGGGTGAAACATTTAAAGGTTTGATTTTCAGTGCTTATTCTTCCAGGTAATTATTTAGTTATAAGCTGGTTATAATGTTTAAGTGGACATGCCCCGAAAACTTGGACATTGAGTTAAGCCGCATATTTAAAAGGGATTTCACTATTTGTCCGAAAAAATGTAGCATGTCCACCTAGGTCGAATAACGATCTGTCTCTAATATATTTGACTGCGGAATAACCTAAAGCATCAGCTTTGTTCTTATCCAAATCAACTAAGTATATGTATTATTGATTGGAAGCTTATTATTTAGTAAATTATATGAGGAACAATTAAACCAATTAAAATGAAAAGGTTCCTCAGCATCACACCCTTTTTTGTGCTCCTTCTTTTCTCTTTAAATTTAACGGTATTGGCCCAGGTACAGCCTGCATTCCTCTCAGAGGAATGGGTAAAAACGGGCGGCCCTGTGGGGGGAATTGGATACGATATTCGTTATAATTATGACAATCCTGATATATGGTATGTAACAGATGGTTTCTCGGGAATGCATATCAGTATGGATAACGGAGAAACATGGCAACCAAGTAATAAGGGTATTGCCTATGTATTTGACAGCTGGTCAATTTCGGCATTCTGTACCACAGTCGATCCACATAATCCGAATATTGTATGGGCAGGCACACAGTTTAGCGGTATTATTTATAAATCCGTTGATGGAGGTCAAAGCTGGATGGAAACCAGAAATGGAATAGATCCGAAATTAATTGAACTCAGTTTTCGTGGATTTACGGTAGATCCTCGAACTTCAGACATCGTTTACGCTATGGGAGAGGTAGGGAGTAATGCCTGGAGTGAGGAGCCCAAATCTATCAGGGGATTTGATCTAACTAAGGGAGTAGTTTATAAAACACTGGATGGGGGAGAGACATGGACAGAGATATGGAGAGGTGATAATCTTGCCAGGTATTGCTGGATCCGTCCTGATGATCCCGATGTATTATTTGTTTCAACAGGAATTTTTGATCGACATGCTGCCAATGCAGATGAAACTACTAACTTCCCAGGCGGGGTTGGGATACTTAAATCCACAGATGGTGGAAATTCCTGGAATGTGCTTAATGAGGCAAACGGTTTGGACAATCTGTATCTCGGAAGTCTTTACATGCATCCTGAAAATCCGGATATTATGCTTGCTTGTGCAGGCTCTGACCTGTGGTTGGAACTTAATGAAGCTGTTTATTTAACTGAAAATGGTGGAGAATCATGGTCTATTGTAATTGACGAAGAGGAATTATTTGGAGCTGTTGAATTTAGTGAAACAAATCCTAATATTGCATATGCAGCAAGCCCCAATGCTTTTTACAGAAGTGAGGATGGTGGACATACATGGCAGCGATTCAGCCGTTCAGATAATTCCTGGGGACCACCAGGTTTTGTAATAGGTTTCCCGATTGATATCCAATGTGATCCAAGAAACGCTTCCAGGATTTTCGTGAACAGCTATCTCGGGGGAAATTTTCTTTCAGTCGACGGAGGTGAATCCTGGCATATATCCAGCAAAGGGTATTCAGGTGCCAATATCCACCGGATTGAAATAATGCCTGGTATGACACACCAGGCTTATGTAGGATCGCGGTCAGGCATTTTCAGGACGGATAACGGGGGCGATTTCTGGGAAGGAATTTGTTATACCCCACCTGAAATGTCAGCGAAACTTAACGAGATACAAGCTCTTGCTGTTAATCCGTTTAATCCCGAACATGTAATTTGCATAGCTGCAGATTATCCGTATATTCTTTATAGCTATAATGGGGGATTTACATGGAATTCCGGAACAATGATTGAAGTTGCGGGAATTATTATTGCATTTAGTACTGATAATCCGGATATCGTTTATACAAGCTCAAAAGGTGGTTTTTATTTTTCCGATGATGGAGGTGAAAACTTCATCAAAAAAGAACACCCGGTTTTGGATGATAATTTTACAGTTATGGTGCCTCACCCGGTAATGTCTGAAATAGTCTACGCAGCAAAACCTGATGGTACTTTCTGGATAACATACGATTCCGGTACAGACTGGACTGCCATTGGCACCGGATTGCCTGCATCTCCTTACAAAATGATCGCTCTGGCAATTGATTTATTGGAACCTCATGTACTCTATGCTGGTTTTTCCAATGAAAATTTCCAGGGCGTTGGCGTTTACAAATCCATCGATGGAGGTGAAACATGGTTTCAAACAAGTGTTGGGATGGATCCTAATACGATGATAAACAGTATTGAAGTTGATCCAACCAATTCAAATATTGTGTATGCTGCTGGATTAAGAGTAGGACTTTATTATTCTTTTGATGCCGGCACCACCTGGCAAGAAAAAAATGATGGACTTACCAACAGGGATATTAAGGTTATGGACCTCTCTGATGATGGATCGGTATTATATGCAGGCACATATGGGGCTGGAGTATTTCGTCTTGGAGATCTCAATTTAACATCAATTGTTAATTTAGAAATCTCATCTGAAAATACTGAATTAACTCTTTTTAAAAATATTCCAAATCCTTTCACTTCTGTAACACATTTTTATTATTCTATCAATACACCAGGATATGTTACTATGGATGTTTATGACCAGCTTGGAAAATTAGTTGTAAACCTGGAATCAGCGAAAAAGAATGCCGGATCTTACTATTTAAGATGGGATGCCAGCGTTTTACCTGGTGGAGTTTATTATGTGGTTTTGCGAAAAGATAGTATAGCTAAAGGGATCAAGATTATTCATCAGAAATAAAAAAACAAGAATTGTGGGGATTTTTCATATTAGGATAATGAACAGGCTGAAAAAGATGATTACCCTAACCGGTGTATTCTCCATAATTCTTCAGTTGCTGGTTTGCTGTGAGATGGATAAATTACCATATGACAAGAATCCTGATGATGGACGAGAATTATCTATTTCTGGTTATGTCTTTGATAGTAATGGATCTGTGGAAGATGCAGTTGTTCGTATTCAGTGTACAGAAATTTCAGCTAGAACTGATTCTTTTGGATATTTTCTAATTAATGGTTTAAATATTGATGACAAATTAAGACTTACAGCCTGGGCATACGGGTATTATATCGCTGGTGGAAAAAATTATCTCGCAGGAACTGATAGTGTACAATTCCAGTTAACACCACTTTTGGAGGGTGACAATCCTGATTATAAATGGTTAAGTTCCTATTCTTCACAGAATAATGAGTTAAACTGTGAGAACTGTCATTCAGATTCAAATGAATCCCTACCCTTTGATGAATGGATTCTGGATGCTCATTCACAATCAGCCGGTAATATCAGGTTTCTTAATATGTATTTGGGAACTGATGTTATCGGAAATAAGAGTCCGCTCACCCGTTTTGGATATAACCGTGATTATGGCAAATTCCCACTTCCTCCTGTCTGCGATGACACTTGGTTTGGGCCAGGTTACAAGCTTGATTTTCCTGACACAGAGGGTAATTGTGCTACCTGTCATACACCGTTAACAGCAATAAATGATCCCTACGGTACTGATCCATCCGAACTTGATGGTGCAGCTTCAGAGGGTATTAACTGTGACTTTTGCCATAAGATCTGGAATGTTAAACTTAATCCTGAAAATGGTTTACCCTTTGAAAACAGACCGGGTATTCTTTCTTATGAATTCAAACGGCCCTTTAATGATCATCAGTTTTTTGCCGGACCATTTGATGATGTTGCGCCTGGTGAAGATACTTATACCCCTATTCAAAAGGAAAGTGCTTATTGTGCACCATGTCATTTTGGGAAGTTTTGGGAGGTGGAGATTTACAACTCTTATGGAGAATGGCTGGACAGTCCCTACAGTGATCCAGAAACTGGCCAGACATGTCAGGACTGTCATATGCCCCCGGGATTAAATGACCGCTTCGCAAGTATAGACGCAGGGGGCAAGGTAAGGGAACCTTCAAAAATTTTTAGCCACTTAATGCCAGGTTCTCGTGATGAAACGCTTTTAAAGAACGCTTTAACTCTTAATGCAATGGCTGTAAGAAAAGAAGGGGAAATTAGCGTTCAAATTGAGATAACAAATGATAAAACAGGACATCATGTGCCTACTGATTCGCCTCTTCGCCATTTAATACTAATCGTGGAGGCCAGAGACTCTAAAGGGAATTTGCTCACTCAGAATTCTGGCTCTATTATTCCTGAATGGTGTGGCGTAGGGGACCTAGAGCAAGGAAATTACTCAGGTTATCCTGGCAAAGTGTTTGCAAAAATCCTGAAAGACTCATGGACAGGATTACAACCTACAGCTGCTTACTGGAACAAGATACAACTGATAAGTGATAATAGAATTGCTGCCAATCAAACTGATTACAGCTCATTTACTTTTAAAGATAGCAGCTCCAACTCCGTGGATATTTATATTAAACTCATATATCGAAGAGCATATAAACAATTGATGGACTGGAAAGGTTGGACTGATCCTGATATTATAATGGTGGAGAAATTTATTAGGTTATAGAAAAAGTAATATAAATTTTATTTTTACCCTAACCTTTCTGGAGATTTTAATATTTCTTTCTCAATATTTATTCATCAAATAAAAACCTTGAAATCAGGATGTCAATTTTTCATATAATCCCTTTAGTTTATTATCATAAGCATTTAAAATTTCTGCTTCATGATCTCCAATTGGTTTTACCGGGATTAAATCCAACACTTCTTCCTTTGTATAATCATTGAACATAGTATTGAGTGATCCAATAACCATTTTTTTAATAGCGTTTGATGTTTCTGCTTCACTTAATCCAAAATCCATAGTGAGTTCCGCCAGTTTATATAATTGAAACCATAAATATGTTGGACCCATAGCTGCTGTTATTGCATATGCTTCCAGGGCTGATTCGTCAACTTCTGGCGATTCTCCCATCGGGCTAAGATATTTTATAAATTCCTCTTTTTCTGCCTCAGAAAATGCATTTGAGAAACAAAGCGGATTATATCCCATTCCA
>JAHEGY010000117.1 GCA_024644875.1 Cyclobacteriaceae bacterium | reverse complement strand
GGGTTCTTCTTAAAAAAATCCTTCAATACAAATTCTGCCTGGCTTTTGCTGTAACTTGATTTTTCACCGTCAAAATTTAATTCAACAATGCTGCCGAAATATTGAGATAACTCTTTGGAACTACCCGCTCCCATGGCAGTTTTGACATTATTGATCACATTATCCTGCGCATATAAGGTCATATTTTCGCCGGTCAGGATAAAAAAGAATATTCCTGGAAGAACAATCCAAAGAAATTTTTTATTTACCATACACTGTTCAAATTACATGAGTTATACAGCCAAAACTATGCCATCATTGATTAGTTTTGCAGAATAAATCTTCGTTCTTCAAAATAAGTCAAAAGTAACGAAATATCTAGAATTAATTCATTTTTAAAGCAATATAGCATGAACAAGAAAGTAATTTTAATGATATTGGATGGATGGGGAATTGCTACCAAGCCTGAAGTGTCAGCGATTGACAAGGCAAATACTCCATTCATGGATTCATTATATGGAAAATATTCGCACAGTCGTTTAAATGCATCCGGTTTATCAGTCGGATTGCCGGATGGTCAGATGGGAAACTCAGAAGTTGGTCATATGAACATCGGGGCCGGCAGAGTCGTCTATCAGGACCTAGTAAAGATCAATAAGGCGATTGAAGAAAAGGTAATGAATAAGAATGAGGTTTATCTGGACGCTCTAAAATATGCCAAAGAAAACAGTAAAAAGCTGCATCTGATTGGACTTGTATCAGATGGCGGGGTTCATTCTCATATAGATCACCTGAAAGGACTGATCACGATCGCGAATGATCATGGTTTGGAAGAAGTCTTTGTTCATGTACTTACAGATGGCCGGGATACCGATCCGAAAAGTGGAATGGGATTCGTTAAGGAACTTCAGGATCACCTTGATGCAACAACCGGAAAAATCGCAACAATTATAGGCCGCTATTATGCCATGGACCGGGACAAGCGTTGGGAACGTGTAAAACTCGCCTATGATGCCCTGGTAAAAGGGGAAGGAGTGCATACAAAGGATATTTTCAGTGCGATTCAGAAATCATATGATGCGGATGTAACGGACGAATTCATAAAACCAATCATCCATGTGGATGAAAATGACCAACCACTGGCTAATATCGAACCGGGGGATGTTGTATTTGGATTTAATTTCAGGACAGACAGGTTGCGGGAGATCACAATAGCCCTTACACAACAGGATTTCCCGGAGTATGGTATGAAAACCATGGATCTCTATTATGTTACGATGACCAATTATGACAATTCTTTTAAAGATATAAAGATCATTTTCGGTAAAGACAATTTGGGAAACACATTAGGGGAAACACTTAGTAAAAGAGGTAAAAAGCAGATCCGTATAGCTGAAACTGAAAAGTATCCCCATGTTACATTCTTCTTTTCAGGAGGAAGGGAAAAGCCTTTCGATGGTGAATCCAGAATATTGTGCCCTTCACCAAAGGTAGCTACTTATGACCTCCAACCGGAAATGAGCGCCTATGAGATCAGGGACAAGATCATTCCTGAGCTGAATAAAGGTGAAGTTGATTTTGTTTGCCTGAACTTCGCGAACCCGGATATGGTGGGTCATACAGGAGATTTCCAGGCGGCGGTTACCGCTTGTGAAACTGTTGATTCCTGCACTCAGTCGGTTGTGGAGGCCGCTTTAAATAATGATTATGCAGTAATTATAATTGCGGACCATGGAAATTCGGATTTCATGATCAATGATGATGGTACACCTAATACCGCACATACAACAAATCTTGTGCCCTGTATTCTGGTTGATAAGGAATTGCGACCTAATATGAAGGATGGAAAATTAGGAGACCTTGCACCTACCATATTGACCCTTATGGGCGAAGAAATCCCGGCGGAAATGACCGGGGAGATACTAATCGAGAAATAAATGATACGGATGGATCTCAGGCTTCTGTATACAGGATTATGTTTGTGGCTCCTTGTCACTTCCTGTGGAAACAGAGCTGAGCGCCAGTCTGATCTTAAATCATTTGACCTGGTGGGTCTGGTAGACTCCCAGGTTATTTTTTTGACTGATAATGAGTATCAGGTAATCAAAAATTCCAGTATGGGAACCTCAACTGACTTCGCACAGTTTGTTCCCGATTCATCTGGCTGGGTACGTGAAATGAGTATTATTCGAACTGCCGATATCAGCAAGCCCGGCCTAAGATCTTATTTTGCACTTGAGTCTTATGACAGCCTGGATTATAATATCGAACATTATACTCTACTGGACTCAGGTAATTCCAATACTCTATATCAGAAAATATACCGTGACGCAGCCTCCGGACGGCTTCTCAAAATTAAAGCCCTTCAAAATGTGAGTAATCCCATCTATGACTCTAAAAGATATATGGAGATAACCTTTCAGGAAGTAGGAGAGGATACAGAGATTATCGACAGCATTTTGGTCAGGGGATACCAGACCATGATCCTCAGCGACACGGTCTTTTATCACTCCCTCAGCAAAATATTACCCGGAAAATAACACAGCAAGTAAGAATACAGGAGATAATTAAAATTTCTGTATTTATACAGATTATTAAATGCGAAAAGCCTCCCGGCATAACCCGGGAGGCTTTCGTAAATGTTAAACAGGTGTATGAATAAAATTTGTGTTATGCATTTCTATATACCGGAGCAAAACCTTATGTAACCCTCAAAATGAACTTTTTTTTAAAAAAATTGATTTTTATTTAATAAATACAATAAAATATAAATAAAATACAATAAAACTGCCAATTTTGATGTTATTTTTGAAAAAAAATTACTTCTGTATGATAGGTGTATTATTTGTATGTTTAGGAAACATCTGCCGCTCCCCGCTGGCAGAAGGAATATTCAAACGTAAAGTTGAGGAGGCAGGATTAGAGGAATTAATTACGATTGACAGCGCCGGTACCTCAGGTTGGCATATAAATGAACCACCTGACCGTCGCAGCGTAGATATTGCAAGAAAAAATGGGATCAGCTTAGATCATTATGGGCAGCAGATATCACCGAAGGATTTTGATCAATTTGATTATATCATAGCCATGGATGGAGATAATTATGATGATATTATCAGGATGCGGGATAGTCATGGCAATGGAAAAGCAAAAGTTTTAATTATGAGAGAATTTGATGATCAGCAATCGGGATCTGATGTGCCCGATCCCTATTATGGGGGCCCAAATGGATTTCAATTGGTATATGACATGTTGGATGAGTCACTTTCAAATTTTCTGAATAGGATCGTGGATGATCACGGATTAAAATAATATGACCATCACAAAGGAAATAGTTCAGGGCATTATAAATGAATCAATCGCAGACCAACCTGCGGTAGCTGGCATATCACCGGTTTCGGGTGGCTGTATTCACAATGCCCAAAAAATAACCACCTCACAGGGGAATTATTTTGTTAAACTTAATAATGCCTCGGATCTGAATATGTTTGAAACAGAATATTCAGGACTCCAATTATTGGCTGAGGCCGGAGAGATTAATGTGCCGGAACCAATTTCCAGTGGCGTTATCGACGGTCAGGCCTTTTTATTGCTCAACTTCATTAACAGCAGTGTGCGTAAGGGCGGATTCTGGAATGACTTTGGCAGTTCCATGGCAAGACTGCATAAATTCCACCAGAATGACCGGTATGGGTTATCGTATTCCAATTATATAGGACGGCTGGATCAGTACAATGAATTCTCGGATGACTGGATTTCCTTTTTCATTGAACAAAGGCTTGCAATACAATTGAGACTCGCTTTTGATAATGGATATATAGACAAGTCCTACCTTAATAACTGTACCCGGTTTTATAGGCAATTACCAGGTTTGTTGCCTGCTGAACCTCCTTCTTTACTCCATGGTGACCTCTGGAGTGGAAATTTTATGACTGGTGAAGCGGGTCAGCCGGTCATTATTGATCCGGCGGTTTACTATGGGAACAGGGAAATAGAATTATCCTTTACAAAAATGTTTGGAGGATTCGACCAGCAATTTTATCGGTCATACATGGAAGAATATCCCCTGGAGCTCGGATTTGAGGATAGGGTGGATATATATAATATTTACCCGCACCTCGTTCATGTTAATTTGTTCGGTCCTTCTTACCTTGGCGGGGTTACCCCGGTGATCAGGAAATATTCTCGATAGCGGTATTTATAGATGAATGGTCTAAAATAATCCAGGCGCAATTCTGCTCTAAACCCTGTTATTTCACTACAATCTGATAGGTATGTCTCGTTCTTTGTTCAACCAGGATATCCCTGTTTGCAGATACCCTATTGACCGCTTCCTGTGTATAATTCTTGATGGTGATCAGCTGAAGGTCCTGGTTATACAGGATCTTGAAATCATTTTCCAGTGTTTGCAGTAGTTTATTGACTTTATCCTCCCGGTAGTCAATACATACTGTCAAAGAGACAGCTGAATTCTGCATCATATTGATCTTTATGTTTAACTTATCCAGGATATGGAAAATAATACTCAGGTTTTTCTCATTGATAAACGTCAGATCTTTTACACCGAATGAAACCAGGCATTGTTTGTCTTTGACCACATATGTCGGTGGCAGATCATGAATATCGCCCTTGCTAATTTCCGTACCCTTCATTGAAGGACTCTTAAAAGACCTGACCAGCAGTGATATATTCTTGTTGGCCAGGGGCTTAATTGTTTTTGGATGGATCACAGAAGCACCGTAATAGGTCATTTCAGCAGCTTCCTGATAGGAAAGATTCGAGTAAAGCTGGGTCTTTTCGAAACGTTTGGGATCTGCGTTAAGTATCCCCGGGACATCTTTCCAGATGGTTACCGACTCAGCGTCCAGGCTTGCTCCGAAAATAGCGGCGGTAAAATCAGATCCCTCCCTGCCAAGGGTGGTAGTATGGCCATCTTTCGTACTTCCAATAAAACCCTGGGTAATGAAGTTCGATTCACTTAACTTTTCTGTGAGTGTTTCTTTTATCAACGATTCCGTTATTTCCCAGTCTATTTTTCCTTCACGATAGGTCGGATCCGTTTTAATTAAGCTCCGGGCATCGACCCAGTTGATCTTCATTCCATTTCCCTGCATATAAAGTCCGATAATGGTGGATGAAAGCAGTTCTCCAAATGAGACAATTGTATCATATAACTGTGCACCGTTCCTGTTTTTTACATTTGAGGCAAGAATTGATTTGAGATCAGTAAACAGTTCATTAACTGGCTTAAGGTCTATATCTATTGGCTCCTTAAACAAGTCCTGAATTATTATAGAATGATATTCCGTCAGTTCATCCAGGTCGGAACTGAAATCTTCATCTTTTAATTTCTTAAAGAATATTTGTTCCAGTTTATTAGTGGTTTTACCTATGGCTGAGACTACTATGACGAGAGCGTCATCCGGATATTCAGCCACGATATCCGTCATGTTCCTGATGGAGTTGGCATCCTTAATAGAAGCACCTCCAAACTTGAATACTTTCATGGTCAAAAAAATTTCGATCCGAAATTACATTCCATTTAGATATGAAAAAAATGATAGCTAAAAGTATTTAAAAAATTATGTAGATAATTGATTTTTTATTGATGGTGAATGTAGCTATCTTTGGCCGGCAAATAAGTTATCGTATTTATTTGCTATGTCTTTAGATTCTTCGAAATTATTATATGAAGCACTCACCTACGATGATGTGCTCCTGCTTCCGGGATACTCAGAGGTATTGCCGAGGGAAACAGAAACCCAGTCCATTCTAACAAAAAACATCACACTGAATATTCCTCTTATATCCGCTGCTATGGATACAGTTACTGAGGCAGACCTGGCTATTGCCATGGCCCTGGAAGGAGGAATAGGTTTTATCCATAAGAATATGGGACTGGAGACCCAGGTTGAACATGTGCGCAAGGTAAAGCGGTCGCAAAGTGGGATGATCCTTGATCCCATAACCTTAAATATTGATTCCCGGGTAAGTGATGCAATGAGGATCATGCGGGAATTTAAGATCGGGGGCATTCCTATTATAGATGCAGATCGAAAATTACTGGGGATCATTACCAACCGTGACCTCAGGTTTCACAAGGATATGTCCACGCCTATCAGTGAGATCATGACAAAAGACAACCTGATCATAGCTGAACCAGGTATCGGGTTATCCGAAGCTGAAACTATTCTTCAGGAGTATAAGATCGAAAAATTACCGATTGTAGATAAGAAGGGTGTTTTGACCGGCTTGATCACTTATAAAGATATTTTAAAGAAAAAAGATAAACCGAATGCCTGTAAAGATGAGTTTGGCAGGTTAAGGGCTGGAGCCGCTGTTGGAGTCACACCTGACATTCTGGACCGCATTGACACTCTGAAAAAGGCAGGTGTTGATATTATCTGCGTGGATACGGCTCATGGTCATTCCAGGGGTGTTCTTGAAGCCGCTAAAAAAGTGAAATCCAAGTATCCTGAGCTTGATATGGTTATCGGGAATGTAGCAACTGCCGAAGCCGGCAAAGACCTGGTAAGGGCAGGGGCTGATGCGATAAAAGTTGGTGTCGGACCGGGTAGTATATGTACTACCAGGGTGATCGCCGGTGTAGGTGTTCCACAACTCACCGCGGTTAACCAGGTTGCCAGGGCAGTGGCAGGATCAGGTATACCTATTATAGCTGATGGTGGTGTTCGATATTCCGGCGATGTCGTCAAAGCGATAGCCGGTGGTGCCAGCACGGTCATGATCGGTTCCCTCCTGGCCGGAGCCCATGAAGCGCCCGGTGAGGTTATTATTTATGAAGGCCGGAAATTCAAGTCTTACCGCGGAATGGGATCGTTGGAAGCTATGGAAGAGGGGTCGAAAGACAGGTATTTCCAGGATGCGGAAGATGATGTCAAAAAACTTGTACCTGAAGGTATTTCGGGACGCGTTCCATTTAAAGGAATGGTTTCTGAAGTACTTTATCAACTGGTGGGTGGTTTGAAAGCTGGGATGGGATATTGCGGAGCCCGTACCATAGAAGACCTGCAGGATGCTAAATTCCTGAAGATAACGGCAGCGGGTGTAAAGGAAAGTCACCCGCATGATATATTTATCACCCGGGAGGCTCCGAATTATAGTGCCAGATAGGGTTTTATTTTAAAACCTGGAGCCAGCCCTTACAATATGCATTATCTTCCAGTTGAATCTCATAGTAATATGTTCCGGCAGGTACGTCCTCACCATTCCAATTGTCCTGGTAGTCTGGATCCTTATAAAGCACTTTTCCCCAGCGGTTAAAGATCTTGAGATCTACGCGTGCATCTGTAATAACCTGGAAAACATCATTTTTATCATCACCATTCGGTGTAATGATATTGGGCACATAAACATCAGCAATATTTATCTCTTCTTCTTTTGATTTCTGACACTGACCTTCAATTGATGCATTGAGGCGTACCGTATACTTCCCGGGTTTCTCATAGATGTGAATAATACTGTCTTCGGTAGAGGTCTGACCGTCTCCGAATAACCATTCATAGGTATCAGAATTTACCGATGTATTCAGAAGTTCTACTTTTGGGTGCGAGTGACAATCATAGATCTTATTTATAAGGAAATCCGTAGAAATATCCGGTAAAACTGTAACCAGAACACTATCGAAAATGGCGCATTCATTTCCATCGACCATTTGAATATAGTACATGGTTGTCGTATCCGGGGAAGCTATTGGATTCCTGATCTCAGGATTGTCAAGATCTTCAGCTGGCGACCAAAGAAACGATACAGCTCCTCCGGCGATAAGTTGAGTATTGTCGAACTGACAGATCACACGGTCTTCAGGTACCACAAAATCAGGCTTTCTTACATCAATATTTTTTTGAGCTATATCTACTTTCAGGCAGGTATTTTCATCATAAGCCTTTAATGTGACTGTGTATATCCCGGATTCCTCATATACATGAAACAGGCTGTCTTCCTGGTACGACAAATCTGATCCGTCTCCAAAATTCCATTCAAATTCTTCGCCTCCAAAACTTTTGTTCAGAAATACGACCTCGAAGGGTATGCAACCGGTTGCTACACCAGGATTGTTGAACTCATAGCTATCCGTCGTAAAATCCGCTCTCAACGCCGAAAGGTCAAATTTAAAAACACCATTGTTGCAACCGTTAGGACTGTTATTCGTATTAGACCAAACGCCAGGAGTGGTTGGAAATTGTGAGTTGTCACGGCATGCGCATAATGCATGATACACAATGCCACGTTTATCAAACCGGCTTGTTCCCCCATCCACATGTTCCCCTGTACCACTGTTCGGATCAGCATTTCCTGCGCCCAGATAGGTCGCATAAAGGAGTCTCTCAGCACCGGCGTCCAGTACCATCAGGTAGAAATCCGATCCGTCGGTTGTTCGCTGGAAGGCATCCCCCGTTAAAGGCAGGTCAAAAGTATTGCCCCCATTGTATTTTGGAACACGGCTGTTGATCGATCCACCCCAGCCACTTAAAAAGATATTCCCGCATTCATTCACCAGGAAAGCAGTGGGAGAAATGTCAGTAATTCCCCTGCCGCTGCCCACAACAGTTGAAAACACAGATTCACTAAGATCAGGGCTTAGTTTATGAATAAACTGACCGCTTGATGGATTAGCATAAACACCATCGGAAACCGGATAAGGGCCCCGGGTCTGGCCATAGGCATAGACATTCTGATCTTCATCGGTATCCAGGAAATAGGCCTGGTCGTATTCAGGGGTTCCGAGGAAAGTACTGGCTGTCAGGGTAGAGCCGTCTTGTGAAATTGAAGCCAGGTAACCGTCGATATCACCACCAAATTGAGTGTCATATGCACCTGGGGTTACCGGAAAATCTTCACTCATGGTTCCGCCTGTTATATAGGAAACCGAATCCTCAATGATCTTTATTCCATAAGCGGCATCAGCCATGGATCCTCCGATATAGGAACTCCAGATGATTGAAGATAGATCAGGATTAAGTTTTGCTACCACGCCATCATGGGTACCTCCTCCATAAACGGATTGAAAACCACTAATGATCGGGAAATCCGTGGAGGAGGTATTCGCAGCGATGTAAACGTTATTATCAGCATCGATATTGACCTCTCCCCGGAATTCATCTCCATAATTCCTTGAAAGGGGTAGCCCGAACGCATTATTGATCCCATCATTTTCAGTTCCCCCCAGATAGGTTGACCCTGTAAGGCGCCTTCCATCTTCACTCAGTTTGACGATAAACAGATCAGACCCGTAATAATAATAGACACCACCGGACTGGCCGCTGTTATAACTCCCCAGGGCATTGGATACAGAATCGCCTCCCTGGAATATCCGCGAATAAGCATTTTCGGTAGTTGGAAAATCTTCGGATCCTGTTATGCCTAGGATCAGTAATTCGTTATTGTTGTCAACGATAATGCTGAAAGGGGTCTCGGTATCCGAACCACCGAGATAGGTGCCATATAGCAGCCGGGAGCCTGTCGAATCAAATTTAAGTATACCTATATCCCATACCCCTCCAAATTCAGTTTGATATGATCCCCGTGTAACCGGAAAATGATCACCATAACGGTCCTGAACGGTACCTCCTGAATATACATTGCCCTTGTTGTCGAAAGTCGCTGTATTTCCCCAATTGTCCTTGGATGACCCTGAATAGGTGGAAAAGACCAGTAATGGGTCGATGATCAAGGTATTGGACTTGTCGTAATCATCCGGGAACTCAAATCCAAAAGTGTTTTCCTTCAGTTTATACCTGGTAGGTATGTCAATAGTATCTCCGTCTATGATCTGATATGTAAACGGGCTGTTTTCTATGATCGTATTTAAACTGGTCCTTGCGTAGATGCTGTTGTTAGTCTGGGATATCTCATCGGCTCCTTTATAGGAAAATTGAATGTCCTCCGGATCAGCATGACTGTCCACCTTAATGTCGTATTTTAAATTTCCCTTTTCGCTGTATATCCTCATGTCTATCCCGGGATAGATTTCTTCATAATTGATCTCCTGGTAGGCTTTTACATTATCCGCCCATTTATCCGGATCATTTCCCAGGTAATAATTATAATACACATCAAGTTTCTCAGTGGCATTTATTTGTATTTCTTCAGATGGATCAACAAATTCCAAACCAACAGAATGCATGTCGATAATACTAGAATTATATTCTCCTGAGTTATTTAACCTCGCTTTAATCTCATCTTCATGACCTGAACCTAAATGCCTTGCACCCATCTTTTCACCGTCATAAAATACGTATTCCAGTCCGGATTCGGTTATAAACAAATATCCGTTCTGAATTTCTGCCCGATACAATATGGCTTTATCCCACTGTCCTTTATTTTCAATAAACTGAACAGAGGTATCTGTGCATAACCCGGGTACAGATATGATTATAAGCAATAAGATCGATGCAATATGTATAAAGATCTTGTTCAATCCATTCGCTGTTTCAAAGCTTTAAATATACATTTAATCCACAATAAAATGACCCCCCAATCTGGGTTATCGTTTGAAAAAAGTCATCTTTTTTCGATTGAAAATATAACAATGTCCAATTAAATGAGAAGTCTGGAATTGGACAAATCCAATACATTGATGTGTACAATCGTATGTTTCAATGTATTTACAATTCCGCCTAAAGGGTTGTACCTGGCGCAACGAAATTCTTTTGCCTCTATTAACTTCAGGAATTCGGTAGCAGCGTAATTGTATCTCTCAGAAATTAATGAAAAGAAGATCCCGAAAAAATATTTCAACCCGAATATGATGAATTTATCCCAAAACATGCTTACATAGTTTAAACGGGATAAATTTTTAGTATCTTATAATTTCATTTTTTCGTGAAAACAGCATGCATCGTAAACGGACTGCTACAATACTGGCCGTATTTCTGATCATCATGGGATCCCTGATCACCATGGAGAATTTTGCCATGATAAGTGGTGTCACTTATCACTGGCCTATCCTTCTGATAATTTTTGGTACCGGATTTATTATGTTGTTCTTTGAACGCGACAAAAATGATCCTGTATTAATGTGGCTGGGGACTTTCCAAATTGCTTTGTCCCTGTTATTTTATTACCTGAATGCCACTTCCTGGAAGAACCTGGCATCTTTATGGCCTGTCTTTCTCGGGGCAGTGGGGATCAGCTTCCTGGCCGCTGCCATATTTTCACGGAAGATGCTTTTTGTCTATTTTGCAGGTTCTTTTCTGGGCCTGTTCATCATCTTTACCCTTGTCTTCAGTATTTCGTCTAAACTATGGCCTTTGTCATTTGTTGTCTTCGGGCTTAGTTTAATCATTATTGAACAAATTAACAGTAAATTCAATCTTTAGCACTGATCTTATTATGGAAAGAGAGAAAACAAAAAATGGAATAAATATAGTTTTTATTGAGCCTATGGGCACAATTACAAATGTATTTGATAAATTCATGTCCATCCCCATGCTTGGGCCACTATATCTGGCGACCATAGCCGACCGGGCAGGATATAATGTGAGTATCTTAAACGAAAATATTTTGCGCAGGAAGGTCATGAAAGAGGAGCTGGAACATGTAGACATTCTATGCATGAGTTGTATGACAGCTACTGTTGACCGGGGGAAAATCATTGCTGACAATTATAAAAAGCTTCGTGATTCTCTGGGACGTGAATCCTGGACGATAATTGGAGGGATCCATGCAAGCATGATACCGGAGGATGTTGTTGATCATTTTGACCAGGTTTTTGTTGGTGAAGCAGAGGATAAGATCCTGGATCTTTTATCCGGTAAAGAACGTTCCAGGATAGTCAGAGGTAACCGGATAGCTGACCTGGACAGCACACCGATTCCGGATTTTAAGTTGTTGAAGAACTGGGAATCCATGCGATCCTGGCCCATAATGACTTCAAGGGGGTGTCCTTATGACTGTACCTTCTGTTCTGTTACTGCCATGTTTGGCCAGAGCTACCGGGTAAAGAGTGTGGAAAGGGTTTTGGAAGAAATAAAATCTTACGATCATAACTGGTTCTTTTTTGTGGACGATCATTTTATTGTCAAGAAAAAGAGAACAAATATGATCCTTGATGCTTTTGAAAAGCAAAAACTGAATTTACGGTGGTCCTGCCAGGTAAGAACAGAACTAGGCCGTGATACGGAGCTGGTAAGGAAAATGCGCAGAACCGGATGCCGGACCGTTTATGTAGGATTCGAATCCATCAATACGAAGAGCCTGGAAGAAATGAACAAAAGACAGACACCAGAAGATATCAGGCAATCTATTAAGGTCTTCAGGAAATCGAATATTAATATCCATGGGATGTTTATGTTTGGAAGCGATTCAGAAGACAAAGATATTTTTAGAAGCACCTCTGAATTCTGTAGAAAAAGCGGGATAAACACGGTTCAATATATGATTATGACCCCCCTCCCTGGAACGGTTCTTTATAAACAGCTTGAAAAGGCAGGCCGGCTTCTGCACAAAAAATGGGAGTACTATGATGCGATGCATGTTGTATTCCAACCAAAGAATTTCTCAGCTGTAGAATTACAGAAAGGTATGATTAACTGCTACAGTGATTTTTATTCCTATACCAATGCCTTTAATGACGGCTTAAACATCTTATTCAATTCAATGGTGGCTATGGGCAAACGGATATACAGCCACGCCTACCTGCCATCACTCATCCCGGTTATAATGAAATTTGCCGGCAAGCATATTGTAAAAAGCTGGGTAATAAATAATAAACCATATCTGGATTACCTGAAAGTCATGAACAGACCTATGGGTGATTAACAAACCCATGGGTGATTAATTTTACTATCCACACAGTCCATTCAATTCGTGGTTCAAGCAATTAAAAATTTGCATACATAAGGTAACCACTCAATTGCAATAATGCCAGCTCGGCAATCTTTGCGTCATATTTTGCCTGGTTAAAATTCAGGTTTGCATTCAGAAAGTTTAACTGTGCGGCCCGGAATGTTATGGAGTTGATCTGTCCCAACTGGTATTGTTCTAATGAACGGTCAATGTTATTTTTGTTTGTTTCCAGGTTTTTTCTTTCGGCATCCAGGACGAAAAGAGCATTCTGATAAAATGCCCATGCATTGTTAACATTTCTTTCCAGGATCTGTTCATTCTGTTCGAGTGCAATGAGTTCATTATCACGGGAAATTTTAGCATTCTGAACCCTGGTTTTTGTGAGTCCTCCGTCGAATATATTCCAGGATAGGGATACACCTGCCTGGGGTCCGTAATTTCTATTGTTCGCAAAGATATTGGTCGCATCATTGTTCCGCTGGTTCCAGACGTACTGGGCATTCGCGTCAAGTCTGGGGATCATGCCGGAGCGGTTAATATTAATATCATACTCAGCGGTCTGCACATTTCCCTGGATTAATAATATTCCAACATTATTCTCCATGGCCTCTTCCATCAGAAGGTCAAGCGTAATATCCTTTTCATATACAATGGTTGTATCTACAGAAAAAGATGTATTTACATCTCTGCCCAGTAAAACATTAAGATCCCGCTTGGCATTTTCCAGTTCCTGTATGATCGTCAGGTAAGTAATGCTGTCATTATTGTAATCCACTTCAGCATTCAGCACATCCAGTTGTGTATTCTGGCCATAATCATATCCATACCTGGCCCTGTCAAGTCTTCTTCTCGATATGGAAAGGGTTTCATTCTGGTTTATCTCATTCGTAGTTAACCTGGCCACATCATAATATACCCTGAAGATATCCAGGATATTTAATTCAATGACCTGTCGCATCTGTAACTCGGATATCGAGTAAACTTCCTTCTGTCTGGCATAGTTGTATTTTCTCCCGAGACCATCGAACAATGTATAATTCAATCCTAGTGAAGAACTATAGGCCGTGGATTGCGCTGAATTAGTCTCATTGACTCTGCCATCCTGGAATTCTGCCCTCGAGGAGCCTGAGCTATAATTAACCGCGGCCGATCCTTGCAGTGAAGGGAGGTATCCACTGTTAAGAATGCTGGCATTATTAGAAGCCAGTTCCACATTATTTCCGGCAATTTTTATGTTGTAATTGTTCTCGAGCGCAATTTCAACAGCTTCCGTTTTGATGAGCATTTCCTGGGCAAAAGCAAATTTTGACAGGAGTAGCGCAAAAATGATAATTGAAGTTATTTTATATTGTATCATAAGATTCTACATTTTGTTCAATTACTGCTCTTTCCAGTTGTTCCCTTTCGGGTTTTACCCCACGAATCAACCAGTTCCAGTATAATTTCGTACTATTCCCCATGGCAAGTAGTATGGGCAACATCAGCAGGGTTAAAAGCGTGGCTAATGCGATACCATAGGCAATAGAAATGGCCATAGGGATCAGAAACTGAGCTTGCCGGCTTTTCTCCATGATCAGGGGTGAAAGACCCGCAATGGTGGTTAAGGAAGTCAGGAAAATGGCTCTGAATCTTGATTTACCTGCTTCCAGGATGGCATCATTAAACGCGAGGCCCTGTCTCAGGAAACCATTGAACTTCTCGATCAACACCAATCCATCATTGACCACGATACCTATAAGGGCGATAATTCCCAGGAAAGAAAGCATGTTTATTGGAAAATTGTGTAGCCAGTGTCCCCAGGCGACACCTATGAGGCTGAAGGGTACCATGATCAATAAAAGTAAGGGTTGACTGATCGAGCGGAAAGTAAAGGCAATGATGACAAACATGAGGAAAATTATTACAGGTAGTACATTTCCTGCCGATCCGGCGGTGCGGGCTGCTTCCCTGTTCTGGCCTTCAAAACCTGCCGTAACCGTTGGATATTGTGCCTGTATTTCAGGCATGATCTCATCTCTTACCTCAGCCATAATGTCCGTGGCACTACTATTCCGGGGATCTTTCAAGTCAGCATTAATATTTATTTCTCTTCTGCCATCCAGATGATTGATCGATATCTCTCCCCTGGCAATATTATAATCAGCAATTTCACTGAGGGGAACTCTTTGACCGGAGGGACTGACAATACGCATATCATCCAGGTTTTTGATGGAAGATCTTTCGTCCCGGTCATATCTTACCCATACCCGTATCTCATCACGCCTTCTTTGGAAACGCTGCGCCTGGAAACCAAAGAATCCACTACGCACCTGGCCAATCACATCATTCAGCGTAAAGCCAAGAGAATAAGCACTTTCTTTTAAGGTTATTTCTATTTCCTTAATTCCTGCCGGATCATTATCCGCGATATCTTTAAGTAATGGGTTATTTCTGAATTTTTCCTTGAGCATCTCCTTGGCTCCTTTCAATTCATCTATATTATTACTCATAAGAGAAACTGAAACAGGCTTACCACCAAATGAGCTTCCGGATCCAAATTCAAGTACCTCCGCGCTGTGCAGTATCCCAACCTTATCATTGATCGCGGTAGAGATCATATAAGACGGGAAGTCACGTTTTTCTCCG
>JAHEGY010000116.1 GCA_024644875.1 Cyclobacteriaceae bacterium | reverse complement strand
GGCTATCGGGTGACAGGAAAATCGAATCATTCATTATCTCATTATCATTGGAATTCTGAAGCGCTACTTTTTTATTTAATGAGAATATAGTCTCCCCATTGAATTCGGTCAATACCTGCCCCTTCTGTGTCACAAGAAGATCCTTTTTGCTGAATATCTCCACATTCAGATCGGATGAATCTCCCGGATGGTTTAGGTATTTCTGGAAAAAAGCATAGGCCCTTTCCCTGTTTTTAAGCGTGGATTCATGCCCCCCCTTATCCTCGATCATCTGGACAAGATCTTCATTACCATATATCTTATAGGTCCTTTTCACTTCCTCATAAGTTTCCCGGGCTCCCTGTATACTGAAAAAATCACTTAATGTACTGATGATCAGGGTAGGCTTTGGCGTCCTTACCTCCAGAAGATCGGCAAAATCAAGACGGTTCTTTAGGAGGTTTGGCAGGTTTTGTTCGGCATCCTGGGGACCTATAGATTCAAGAAGATACTGAAAACTGGTTACATAGTTTTCAGGTGCGGAAGCGAGTATTCGATCGTCATAAGCCGAGATATAAACCGATTGAGTTCCGCCGCCTGATCTGCCGGTAATCCCGATTCGCGTTGAATCTACCTCCACTCTTGAAACCAGGTAATCGATACTCCTGATACCATCCCAAATCATATATTTTGCCATAGACTGGCCATTGATAAAGCACTGCCCACCTGCATAGGAATGTTCTTTTGTAGGGGTATTATACAGGGATTTTTTGCCTTTTTTGTGCAAATATTGCAGACGCTCTCCCTGACTCACCGGATCAAAAGCCAGAACCACAAAGCCTTTTTTGACATAATTAATGATTGCGTGCTGATATACCTTTGAACGAAAACCATCCCAGGTGTGACCACTGCAATATAATATCGCCGGGGATTTTTTTTCAAGGCCATCAGGTATGAATAATGCTGCGGTTACGTGTAAGCCAGGTTGTGATTCATAGATCACCTTTTCAACCCTGAATCCATCGCCCTTCAATAGACCTGTAACCCTGGCATTTAATGGCGTCTTTTCGGGGAATTCACCAATGATTTTATCAAGTTTTACCCGAACTTCTGATCTTCTTTGTTCCCAGTCTTCCTTGGTTTTTAGTTTTTTAACCTGGTCTTTTCTTTCAGCAAGCTGGTCAAGGGCTATGCTGGTAAGGCTGTTGTACAATGTTTGTTGATGGTCAGAATGGTATTCCCAATAATTGAATAATGAAAGGTCCGGTTGTGCATAGGAAATTAGGCTGCTCGTAATTAGTATAGCAGTTATCAATGATAATCTCCTCTTTCGAATGGTGGAAATTAATAAATACTTCATTATAATTAAAGGGTTATCTTCTTGATATTATATGTCTTTACAATTTAACAATACTCAATGGAAATTTAAATTTTCCAGACAATGTTATCTGATATATCCCATGTTAAAATTGAATTCATAGTTTGCTGTATCAGCCTTTCAGGCCTCCCGTTAATGGGAATTTGATCAGTCATAACCTAACCGTTTATTCGAAAAACCGCAGTCCAATCCTATCTCAACTTAGCGAAATTCTATCTTGATCGATTCGGATTGAGCATATCCCAGGCGGTGAGCAACGGCCTCGATCCTGGTATCCACGCTTATTACCAGGGGTCTGGTGTATACTTCCCATTGTTCAGGAGCTGATTCATTAAATCCATACAGCTTATACCCAATGCTGGCACCTTTCGTGGCAGATCTAAAGATCAATTCTCCATCAATCACTTCGTAAGAAGGGGCAACTGTTACAGGTTGTTCCCTTCCCGGCCAGAAATTTTCCAGTATCTCAGCTTCAGGGATCTCGCCCATATCATTGATTGATTCCATCCATCTGGCACATTCTACTCTCAGTTCCTCCAGTTTCCCGGCGTAATCCGGATCCCTTGCCAGGTTATGTAATTCATGTGGATCTTCCCAGGTATCGAATAATTCCTCTTTTACCTTTTCTTCCCTGAACCATTGTGCCTGGTAGGTGTCCAGACTGTCTATTTCCTTCAGCCTTAATAACTCCTTCATTATAGCCATCTGTTCCCTGTATTTAACCGGGAGGTAGTATGGCTTATCAGGATAAAAATTCAGGAGATATTTATATCGATCGCCACGAACGGCTCTTATCATATCCACCTGGGCATCAAACCTGTCGGCTGCCGCATGTATATACTTGCGTTCTTTGCGTGAACGATATTTGCCCGAAAATGCCTGCCCCTGTACATAATCCGGTATTTTTATTCCAGAAACAGAAAATATCGTGGGTGCAAAATCGATAAAGCTGATCAATTGATCATCATAGTATCCGGCACCGATCTGCCCAGGGTATCTGATCACCATAGGAACTTTTATACCCGAATCATATATCAGCCTTTTCTGTCTTGGCAGTGGTCCCCCATGATCAGAATAGAAGAAAACGATGGTACTGTCCAGCAACTGGTCTTCTTCCAGTTGCGAAATTATTATCCCGACCTGTCTGTCCAATTCAATAATATTTGAGTAAACCCTTCTGATGTCATTTACTGCAATTTCTGTCGATGGCAAATAAGGAGGTACCGGTACATCCATATCCTCCGGTATGTTTAATGGCCAGTCCTCTTCAGAGATCTTATCCCCGAAATTGGCCGGATTACCTGTCGATTCCGGAAAATCAGGATCATGATACCGCATCAGTTGTTTCCTATACGGTCTGGTCACATGTCCTTCATGCGTAACACCTATGTTAAAAACCGAAAAGAATGGCTGATCTTTTGTCCTGTTCCTCCAATGCGCTTTCAGGCTGGACTCATCCCAGGCAGTAACCGGCGGTTTGAACTGATAGTCCTGCTTGTCATTATTCGTGCAGTAATATCCATTTTCTCTCAGGACCTGGCTCATCATCTTTACTTCCGGAGGTGGAACAACCTCATACAATTCCAGGCCAAGCTGGTCCATATGGGCTTTGACATACTGTACCCGCATATTATGTCCGCCAATACTGGATGGGTACATGCCTGTAGTAAGAGCGCACCGGCTTGGAGCACACACACCGGAGGGGGAGAAAACGTTAGTGTATACTACGCCCTCCCTGGCAAGCCGGTCAATATTGGGTGTTATGACTGTGGAATCACCGTATGCCGGCAGGATGGGACTCAGGTCCTCTGCAACGATCCATACTATATTCGGTTTGAATTTCAAGGAACTGGCCGGATCAAAATTGATCATTTTCTGTTGATCCTCGTTTGAGGGACGAACGCAGGATACTGATAAATAACTCAGCATTGCAACTGAAATTAACCAGGTTCTTTTCATAGGCATAAAAAATCCAAAAATCTTATTTAAAAATCGTTAGGCAGAATTGTTTAAAACAGCTTAAATTGAAATTTTATTTGCAATTTGAATATTAAAGGTGAATAAACAAAAAATTATATATGCTTTTGATCCACTATGTGGTTGGTGTTTTGGTTTTAATGTTGTAATAAAGCAGTTGAAAGAAGAGTATGAAGGTCAGCTGGATTTCGAAGTAAAAAGTGGTGGACTTGTGATCGGGAACAGGATCTGTAAGATTTCCGAAAAGGCAAAATACCTTAAAAAATCCTTGCCGTCCGTGGAAAGGATTACCGGTATTAACTTCGGGGAGAAATTTCATCAATTACTGGATGAAGGGGAATATATCAGTAACTCCATCCCTCCCTCAATAGCTTTCAATGTTTTTAAATCATTCAGGCCAGACCTGGCTTTTGATATCGCTCACGCCATTCAGAAAACTCACTATTCCGATGGTATGGACCTGAATAATATCCGACCCTATTTCAAAGTATGCGAGCAATTCGGGGTGAATAAGTTCGGATTTATGGAAAGATACGAGGATCCGATGTACGAGCGTTATACACAGGAGGATTTTGACCTGGTAAAGGGCTGGGGTGCAAAAAACTATCCAGCCGTCTTGCTGGAACATGATAAAGAGGTTGAGATGGTGTCGGAGGGTTATGTCGGTTATGAAGCATTAAAAGAAGATTTCGAGGATATCCTGAAAGAGGGATAATCCCTTACGGCATACCTATCCACATCCATTGAAATTTAAGGACCTCGTCTTTTTTCGGATGGATCTTTAGATTCAGATCATAGTAACCTTTCTCATTGATATTGATCACATCAAGCCGTGTGGAATTGAAACTATCAATTTCCCAGTTCTGGTTCGGTTCCCCAACGTACCTTCCTGTTTTTTGTGCCTCATGTCTCATTTCAGCGCCATTCAATGTAGCAATTATTTCCCCACCCTTTTGCTCGCCCTGGTAGCTGTAAGAAATATCGATATAAACTTTGCCAGGTTTGTCAACATAGATTTTCCAACTATATTCAGAGGATTCATCCACTTCTATATGCTCTGGTACTGAGCCAAATCTTTGAGCCAAGGTAATTGTTTCCTTTCCAGTAGCAGAAGAGAAATTCCTGGGGGTCAGCAGAAATCCCCCGGAAACTGATTTGGCGACTATTCCTTCGATCACTTCAGGTTTACTTTCAAATTCAACTACAATTACCGAGATGTATGGATCAGGAGGCAATTTTGGTAAAGATATTTCAGTTACTACTTCATTATATTCAAATTCCAGTTCTTTCTTCTGTTTATCCGCCAATAGATAGATCTTTCCCGGCTTTGATTTTACTCCGTTAAGATTGATCGTTTGACCAATCGGCCAGTTTCTCAGATGTAGATATAGCACGAATTTATCTTCACCAATTTTCTTACAGGTTATTCTACCCCAGTCATGCATGTCTTTTGGCAGGTCAAAAGCCTCGCAACCATAAATAGATTCGCCATTTATCTTCAGCCAATCACCCATCCCCAGTAAGCGTTGTTGAATTTCAAAAGGAACATCCCCGTTGGCCCTGGGACCAATATTCAGCATAAAATTTCCATTCAGGCTGACATTATTGATCAGTGAATTCAGAAGGGTAGTGGTCGACTTCCATTCAGTATCTGTAGCGTGAAATCCCCATGAATGAGCTACCGTGGCGGAGGTCTGGAAAGGGTGGTCTTTCTTGGTCCGGCCCAATTCATTGTCACCGAGTGTCTGGAAGTCTACATCCCTGTCTTCCTCAACAGATAGTCCCAGACGTGAATTGATCAGGCAATCTGGCTGAAGTTCTCTGATCATTTCCTTCAATTGGGTTAGCTGGGCTTTTGTTACCACGGTCCCGGAATGATGTATCCACATATCGAACCAGATTATGCCTATTGGCCCGTAGTTTGTTAACAGTTCACGCATTTGGGGCATTACCTTATTCTGCCAATAATCATCATAATCTGCAACTGAGATGCCATAAATCTCTTTGGAATGATCCCAGCCGTTAGGATGCTCCCAGTCAACCCAGTGGGAGTAATACAATCCCAGTTTCAGGCCATGCTTTTGACAGGCATCTGACAGTTCACGGATAATATCCCGATTTGGAGAAGTATGATCAAATACATCGTAATCACTTACCTCACTATTCCATAGGGCAAAACCATCATGGTGCTTGGCTGTGATGGTTACATATTTCATGCCTGCCTTTTTCGCCAGAATTACCCATTCTTCCGGATCGATCTCGTCCCAGTGAAACTTGTCAAGCAGGGTCAGGTATTCTTCCCTGCTAATTCTGTTTCGGTAATAGATCCATTCGGCATAGTCGTTATCATATCGCAATTTCTCTCCTTTCCAATAGCCTTCAGCACCACTATACACGCCCCAGTGGATGAACATGCCAAACCTCGAATCTGTAAACCATTCGGCCCTTATATTTGCCTGCTCCTGGGCCCATAAATGATCAATATGGGAAAACAGGATTGTAAAAACCAGAAAATATTTGAATCGTATATCTGTCATATTAATTCGGAATTTTTCAATAAACTTTTAAACAGGAATTTTTCTCAAGATAAAGAACATGTTATTTTTCAAGAATTAACAGCCATCCTTTTTTGGGTCCTACCTTTATTTTTTCCCCGGAACTAAAAACTGCAGGATCTTGAAAATCCTGGATAGCGGGAGCAATTAGTTGCTTCCCGGCGAGATGCAGCCTGGATGTCGGCCTGTCGATCAACACCACGTGCTTTGTTAGCTGGGAGAAATTGCCGAGCGCTATTATCAGATGATCCTGATGATCATAGACAGTAACTTTTACTTCAGGATCATCGGTTTGAATGGGACAACCAGCATCCCAGAATCCGATCATCGTTGACGCTGCGATATTGTACTGATCCCAGAATCTCCAGACAGGCCTGGGATCGCTCATCACTTCAGCTGTAAACCAGGGTAGCCTTACTGTCATACCGAACAACATGCCCAGCCATCGGTTTCCACCACCCTGCAGCATATCCCCCATCAGGCCAAACGGTATTCCGGAGACTTCCACGAGCCAGTTTTCCGGTGGCATATCATTATACTGAAAGCTTTCCCCAAACCAGAGTTTGTCAACATATGGAAAGAATTCGGTATATTGTATTGCCGGACCTTTTGAAAATCCTGTATTGGAATGGAGATCTATCATGGCCCCGGGTTTTGAACGGTTCAGGACTTTTCGCATTCTCTTCAAAGTCCTTCTGTCAAATGCCACGTCATCCAGGTATATGCCATCGATATCGAGGTTCTTAACCAGCCAGTCCAGACCCTCGATGTAGTAATTGATCCACCTGGTATCTCCGGAAGAGGTTAAAAGTGCAGCATCGGCTCCTCCATCCTCGTAGGGATGATACCATTGACCTCTATAATTTGATCTAAGGTGTTCCCGCAACCATGGAAACCCACCTCCGGGTCCGTTCTGGAGGATCTCATAGCCTAAGCTTCTCAAAGCCCATAGTTCCGGGAGATGGTTGGTCAATTCCCTGATGGTATAATAGATCTTAACTTTCATCCCTTTTGAATGCCAGTAATCAATAAAAGCGCTAAGACTATCCGTATCAAGGAAAGGATAGTTAATATATGGAATGTATTTATTCGCATGGTGGACATTGATCACCTTGATGCCGGTTTCAACATCTTTAGCTTCAGGGGCTGGCTGACTTCCGTTATGGTAATAGCGATCGGTAAACTGGGCATGTGAATTCACCTGCTTTACAGGTGTCAGGAGCAGTGAAAATTCAAATTCTATTTCTTCATCTTTTTTGATGGGCCTGTTGCCTGAAGATGCCGTTGCCAGGACCTCGCCATTTCTTTTTTTCACGCTCAACCGACCTTTGCCGTCATTGTGCCAGGAAGCCGGGTACTCTGGCCTGTACAGGTTGAGTAGTGGTCCATGATATGTACTTCCCCTCAACTCGCAATGGATCCCACCTTCTGTATTTCCTATCCAGAAACTATCATGAGGCCCCTGCCATTTCTCCAGGTGATGCTCCGGAACCATCGTACCTGGCAATCCCATCCCCATCATATACTCAGCTATGTCTTTCCTGACCGGGATATCCAGTTCAACCTCTAAGTTCGGGATATCTTTTATTGCCTTGATCCTTACTTTATAGTTCATATGTCCGTCAAACTCGATACGCCCCTGCGTGGTGATTATCAGGTTTTCAGACTGACTAGTCCCTTCAAGCGATACATGTCCGGGCTTTTTGATTTCATTAAATTTATTTGTTTCAGAGAATCTTTCCTGGTTTTTGCCGGATGTAATCCTGATAGCAATCGGCCTGTTTAGGATTTCCTTATCAAATACCTGGATGGATGCGGGCAACAGGTCTTTACCCAGATTAATATTTTTGCCCGTGAGTTTTACTCTTCCAGGACTATTATATACCACATCGCTGTATGGTTCAACAGGTTCATCATCTATACCAACTGTTGAATTCAACCACCTTAACCTGGAATGCCTCCAGGGCTCTGAATCACCCCGGTCTTTAAGCACCTTCTTTGATATTTCCAGGTTAATTTTTATTTCTGCAAGATCAGCGTTGTCAGGCATGACCTTTACGATCCCTTTGAATAATCCCGGTTCGATATTTTCAGGAACATCTATCCCGATCCATAGTGCCTGGACCTGTCCTTCTGGAATGTTAAGGTCCTTTTTGAAAGGTTTTCCATCGGGATCAAACCCGGAAATATTGAAACAGGTAATCCCTGAGGCCGGGATCCGGGACTTCTTGCTAAGCAGATCAGAAAACTCCAGTTTTATATTACTAATCTCCTTTTTTGATGCAAACAAACCCAATTGAAAAGCATAATATTCATTTCTTTGTGCATGTCCGCTAAAAGTATTCCTGATCGAGTCCTCTATCCATTTTAATGGGATATCCCGTTTCATGCGTATCGGGTTCTTCCGGTCTTCAGGGAAGAGCAGGTAATCGGAAGGGTTATTTTTAAGGAACCTTTCATATTCCTTTTTTGTGGGAATTATCTCCATGGGGAAGAAACTGTCAAATTCTGTTCTAGCCTGAATTTCAATGCATTCGGCCTTTTGAAGGTGATTGAAAGTGCCATTTCCGTCCTCTTTTATCGAATCCAGCCATTTTTTATCAGGGAGATCTTCCTGTTCCAGATATCCATAGTCATACGCCCCATATGTAGTATCAGGAACATATGGAAGGTAGTAGAAGTAATATGAGCCTTGTTCGTCTACGGGGCCAAAAACAATATTGCATCGCTCATTATCAACATACACCCTATGTATATTCCGTACGGTATCTCCCGTAACGGAATTAAGGATAATAAACTTTTTATCTTCAGGGTTTCGATCCCCTCTTCTCCATAACAGGTCAAATCTGACGGCTTCAGCATCCTTTGGTACATCCAGTATAGCCCGATGATTACCCAATCCTGTTTCCCAGGGTGAATCAGCGATAGTGAATCTTGGCTGCTGTTCATTCCGATGACAGCCTGAGACAATAAGTAACACTATAACTGCTTTAATAGGTAAAAATGTATTCATACTATGTGTGCTCATCCTCAAATATCCGGCTTAAAAAATATATCCTAATCTAGTGAATATTAATCAAATAGCGTGGATATAGCCTCTTCATTTTATATCTTGGCTTAAGCATTAATAGTTCTTTATTCATTATGAGGAAAAGAAACAACAAATATATAGGAATTGGACTGGCTATAGGTATTGGAGTAGGTGTCGCCATTGGTGCGGCGACTGATAATCTGGCTGTTGGACTGGCCGTGGGCGTCGCCATTGGGCTTGCCCTTGGCTCAAGGATGATGCAGCGCCATAAAAGAAAAGAGGATGATCCCGGCAATAAGGATCTTTCCTGATCAGTTCTTCTCAAATATCTGGATTAAGGAATAATCTGGACATGGTTTACGTTAATACCACGACAAAATATTCTGCAGGTTTAATTATTTGCAAACTGAATGCATAATGTTAAATTGGAGATAGTTTCTAATAATTTTCATACATAAAAAATATATCATGCACCGGTACTTGATTTTTTTATTGTTCATCTGCTTTTTATATTCCTGTGAATCCAGGAAAATCCCTGTCGCCGATTCAAATGATAAGCCACCGGAAGACAACAATATACGCAATTACCTTTCACAGGCAGCTAGTGAAATCACTAACAATGCTTTATCCGGAATAAACACAACGGAGGAATGGGATAGAATCAGGTCTGGGAAGTTAAAAGAATTCCAGGATATGGTCAGTCTGGGGAGTGTGCCTTTAGAAGGTGATCGGCCACCGCTAAATGTTAAGTATACAGGAACCATACAGATGGATGGTTACCGCATAGAAAAATTGTATTATGAGTCCCTGCCGGACCTGTATGTGCCGGCCAACCTGTATATCCCTGACGGTATAACAGAACCAGTGCCGGCGGTTCTTTACCTGTGTGGTCACTCCAGGACACAAAAAACCCATTACCAGGCCCATCCCAGGAAATTCGCCGAGCTGGGATTTGTCTGCCTGATCGTGGAAACCATTCAATACGGAGAAGTATGGGGGGAGCATTGGGGTTGCTATGACCGGGGATGGTTCAACTGGTATAGCCGGGGATATACCCCAGCTGGTGTGGAGGTATGGAATGGGATCAGGGGATTGGACCTGCTGAGTGAACTCCAGGAAGTTAATGGTGAAAGGATGGGCATCACCGGGATATCCGGGGGAGGTGCCATAAGCTGGTTTCTGGGGGCTGTGGATACAAGGGCACAGGTCGTTGCCCCGGTTTGCGGAAACAGTACCCTGGAAGATCAGATCTCAAAACGTACCGTCGACGGACATTGTGATTGCATGATGATGATAAACACCTATGGCTGGGATTTTCAAGATATTGGGGCCCTGATTGCCCCGCGGCCGCTATTTATTGCCCAGGCAGACCGGGACGGGTTGAATACGATCGAATCATCTGAAAGAGTGTATACAGAGCTCAGGGATTTTTATTCCCTGCTGGGTGCTGAAGAGAATATCGATTTTATTGCAACACCCGGTGGGCATTCTTATCATAAGAATTCACGGCAGGAAATATTTTCCTTTTTCATAAAACATCTTATGGGTAAGGAAATTGCCCCAGAAGTAGCAGGAGACGTCGACGAATCCCCGGGCGCCATGCTTGACAACGAAACCTTAATGGTGTATCATGAGGGGGTTCCAACCGATGATCGTACAACATCTATTCAGGATTCATTTATTGATCTTCCTGAACCTCCGGATATTAATGGTGCCGAAGGTCTGAGTAACCATCGTGATAAGGTCGTAAAATTGCTAAAAGAAAAGACATTTCATCAGTTTCCTGATGTGCCACATCCCTTTGAAAGTGTTCTGGAATTCAGAACACGTGACCGTGCTCAATATGGCAGCGATATATACAGTTTTATTTCAGAAGAAGGCTGGAGGTTGAAGGTGGATTTTCGATGGAGAAATCCAAAGAATGAGAAACGCCCTTTGATGATTGTGTTAAAAAGTCCGGGTGAATCCCGGTGGGCATCTGCGGAGTTTATCTCAGGATTAGATGAAAAGTGGAATGTAGCCTATATAGAAACCAGGGGTGTTGGAGAGAATGGCTGGGCTCCTGAGCTCCAGTGGCATGTCCGGCGAGCTTCTGCCTGGACCGGCCGGACCATTGCTTCCATGCGGGTTTATGACGCTTTGAGGTGCCTTGAGTTTTGCAGAACATTGGAAAACGTGGATGCCTCGGCAGTCGGATTTGCCGGGCGAAATGAGATGGGAATAATAGCCATGTATGCTGCCTTGCTGGATGGGAAATGCCATACATTGATGCTTAAGGATGTTCCCCCGACACTTGATCTGCCTGGTGCAAAGGATGGGAGGGATGCCTCATTTGAAATGTTAAATGCACTTCAGGTCACTGATAATTACCAGGTGCCGGCCTTACTCAGTCCCACAAAAATTGTGTTCATGGAAGAAATGGAGGACCGCTATAACTGGTCAGTTAATGTTCTCAGGGATGTTGGCGTTGAACCATCTATTGAGATATTGAAGAATACTGAGAATTAAATTTTTAATATTGGCTAATTACGCCTCAATTACTCTTGATCTGGTAATAGTATTGGAAATTTATGCCTGAATTAATATTCTCTTTTTCGAACTTATGTGATAGGGAAGATCGCGGATCAAAGAATTTCATCGATAAGGACCGGCCTTCTTTCCAGTACCGATTTCTTAGCGGCAAGGCCAATTGCGACCGATAGTAATCCATCTATCCCTGAAACGCTTAATGGTTTTCCCGTTAGGATGGCTTCCACGAATTCAACCATTTCCAGGTAATAAGATTCCGTATACCGCTCCATAAAGAAATTCAGGGGGAGTGATCTATGTGATCCTGATCCATCAAAAAGCTCATGATTCTCCGGTAAGTTATTGTCTATTTTGGCCATACCCCCGGATCCGAATATCTCCAGCCGCTGATCATAGCCATACACGGCTTTCCTGCTGTTATCAATTACCCCCATGGCCCCGTTTTTAAACTGGAGTGTAGTAATTGCCGTATCAATATCGCCCATCCTGCCAATTTCCTCATCTATCATGACTGCACCCTTGGAATATACTTCCACAACTTCATCCTGTACAATAAACCGTGCCATATCGAAATCGTGGATCGCCATGTCAAGAAACAGGCCACCTGAACTTAAAATATATTGGGGCGGTGGTGGGCCGGGATCACGGCTCGTTATTTTCAGGATCTGAGGATCTCCTATTGTACCTGAAGAAACCAGTGCTTTAATTTTTGCAAAGTTAGGGTCGAAACGTCTGTTAAAACCAACCATCATCTGTATGCCGGCATCTTTTACAACTTCTAAAATATTTCTGATCTTATCAAGATCCAGATCTATGGGTTTTTCACAAAATATATGTTTTTTCTGAACTGCACATGCCCTGATATACTCGGTGTGGGTATCAGTAGGAGAGCAGATGACCACGGCATCAATTTCAGCATGATTAAAGATGTCCGTTGGATCTTTAGAAGCGATTGGTATCCCCAATTTCCGGGTCAATTTTTCAGCTTCATCAATATCAGGATCTGCAATAGCCATCACTTCAGCCTGCTCAATCCGTTGTGATATGCTTGCAGCATGTACCCTCCCAATTCTTCCGGCACCTATTATCCCCAATTTTAAAGTATTCATATTTCATATTTTTTAAAGTCCGATAGATCTTAAAAATTCCCTGTTATTAAGGGCGCATTCTTTGGGGGAACCCATTCCCGGAAGGACATCCTGTTCCACTACAATCCAGCCATCATACTCGGATATTCTTAATTCATTGGTAATTGTTCCAAAATCGATATCACCTTTTCCCAGTTCGCAAAAAACTCCATTCTGAACAGACTTAAAATAATCCCATCCAGATTCAGCGGACCTTTTAGCAATATCAGGATGACAATCTTTGTAATGGACATGCCAGATCCTGTTCCTGAATTCCAATAGTGCTTTCAGGGGATCTCCTCCACCAAATTTGATATGCCCGGTATCAAGACAAAGTCCCAGCACATCCGGGTCGGTGAGGTTCATAAGTGTTTTTACTTCTTCGTAGGTCTCCACAAAACCAGCACAATGGTGGTGAAATACTGTTCTTAAACCAGTTTCTTGCCTGACTTTAAGGGCAATTTCATTGGCTCCTGAAGCAAATATTTTCCATTGATTTTTACTCAGGCCCATTTCTGGCTTCACCCTACCTGCATTCAAAGTGCGAACCGGATCTTTTCCATTATCATCCGATAGAACTATAAATGCATCTGAATACCCTGCATTCATTATCAATTTTGCTGTTTTAACAGCCACTTCTGCTCCTTTCTGATGGCTGGATGGATCTGATAATGCCACTGGAACAAAAGCTCCTAATAATTCAAGGTTTCTGGTGCTGATCTCCCTTTTCAGCAGAAATGGATTGGTAGGCATAAAGCCCCAATCCCCCAATTCGGTACCGGAATATCCGGTTTCGCTGATCTCATCAAGCACCTGCTCATACCCGGCTGCTTCACCTTCCAGGTCAAACTCCAGCACACCCCATGAACAGGGAGCATTTGCTATTTTTATCATGGATTATAATTTTAAAATTTCCTGGTCCATTCCTTTGGCCAACGTTCAATTACAACCTTGGTCTGTGTAAAAAATTCAACCGCATGTTTTCCCTGGCCATGCAAGTCTCCGAAAAAGCTGTCATTCCAGCCGCTAAATGGGAAAAAAGCCATCGGTGCAGCGATACCTATATTGATCCCGATATTTCCTGCATTGGCTTCATTTCTGAATTTCCGGGCATAGGATCCATTACTGGTAAATATGCAGGCTGCATTTCCATAATTGTTCTCATTGACCAGCTTAATCGCATCTTCTATATTATTAACATGGATTATACCCATCACTGGTCCGAAAATTTCTGTCCTGTTAAGATCCCCATCCGGATTTACATTCTCCAGGATGGTTGGTTTTACATAATTCCCTTTTTCATACCCGGAAATTTTTGCCTTCCTGCCATCCAGGAGCATAGTAGCACCATCATCAAGACCTTTTTGTATCAAATGTTCGGTACGCGCTTTACTTTCCCGGCTGATCAAAGCGCCCATCTCTGTTTGGGCTTCAAGGCCATAACCTGTCACCCTGGTCTTTGCAGCTTCCACAATGGCCTCAGTAAACACACGTTTATGATCCCCGACAGGTATTATGGTGGAGGCAGCCAGGCACCGTTGACCGGCACAACCGTAGACGCTGTCATTGATAATTTTTGTAGTGATCTCCATATCGGAATCCGGGAGTACCAGGACAGGATTTTTAGCACCTCCCTGGGCTTGTACCCGCTTGCCATTTCTTGCCGCACGTTCATAGACATATCTGGCGACTTTTGAGGAACCAACAAAACTAACAGCTTTTATGTTGGGATGATCCAAAATGGAATCCACTGCTTCCCTGCCTCCATGAACTAGGTTCACAACGCCCTCCGGTAAATCAAGTTGATCGATCAACTCGAAAAGCATCTGCATCGTTTTAGGCACCTTTTCAGAAGGTTTTACGATATACGTGTTCCCACAGGCAATGGCATACGGTAGAAACCAGAAAGGGATCATAATGGGAAAATTAAAGGGTGCAATGCAGGCTGACACACCCACAGGTTGCCTGATAATGAATTCATCGATTCCCACTGCTATATCCTCAGAAAACTCACTTTGCATTAAAACAGGAATACCGCAGGCTACTTCTACGTTTTCAATGGCCCGCTGCATCTCTGCCCTGGATTCGGCCAGGGTTTTCCCACATTCCATGGTGCATACCCTGGAAATCTCTTCCCGGTTATCTTCAAGTAAACCTTTCAACTTAAACAGATACTGTATCCTGGCTGTAGCAGGGGTATTTCGCCAGATATCAGCTGCCCCGAAAGCACTTTTTACGGCTGAATCAACATCATCCCGGTTGCCCAAGGGAACTTCCCATAGTTTTTCCTGTGTTCCGGGATCGGTCACATTTAATTTATCAGAAGAATGACTTTTAGTCCAGCGTCCGTGGATATAGTTTTTCAATAGCTCCATTTTATAAATAATATCGTTGTTTCTCTCTTCCTTTCATATGTTCCTTATAAGCTTTTTTAACACTTTCTTCTGTCGAAACCTCGGATATAGCTACATCCCACCACCCATATCCTTCAACATTCTCGTAAAGATCCGTTTCTATTGTTATGACAGTAGTACTTTTCTGTTTCTTTGCTTCTCTCAGGGCTTTCTTCAGTGAGGGTATATCCGTAGATTCTATTACATAAGCACCCAGGCTTCTTGCGTTCAACGCAAAATCAACCGGCAATTGATCTCCGGTAAGCTGCCGGGTATTTTTGTCCCTGAACCTATATTCCGTGCCAAATCGTTTTCCACCGACCGATTCAGACAAGCCTCCGATGCTTGCGAATCCATTGTTGTTTAAGATCAGTATGATCATTTTGTATCCCTCCTGTATGGAAGTGATGATCTCCTGGGAAAGCATCAGATAATTGCCATCGCCCACCATAACATAGATCTC
>JAHEGY010000029.1:22539-44683 GCA_024644875.1 Cyclobacteriaceae bacterium | reverse complement strand
TCCAGTAATGCGTATAATTCTTCAAGTGTCACCTTAGCGTCGCCCACAAGGGCAAGAGCGGCATGCTTGAAGGCATCGAACTCCGCAATATTAATATTGATAAATCTCACCTCAGGATTTTGAAAGGCAGTTTTTGACATCGTTGTGAAATCGCTGTACCGTGTTCCGATTCCAATGACCAGGTCAGCATCCTTTGCACAGGCGATAGCTCCGGGTGTCCCGGTTACCCCGGCAGCACCCAGGTTTTCAGGAACATCATAAGGCAGAGATCCTTTACCTGCAAAAGTTTCCGTTACCGGAATGCCGGTTGCTTCAACAAGGCGCTTCAGAATGGATGTGGCTTCACTATATATCACACCTCCACCGGCGATAATCAGGGGTTTTCTGGAAGATCTAATCCACGATGCTGCTTTTTTCAACAATTCAAGATCCGGCCTGGGCCTCCCAATGATCCAATGTCGTTTTTTAAACAGCCCGGCAGGGTAATCCAATGCTTCCGTCTGCACATCCTGTGGCATAGCCAGTGTAACCGTACCAGTGTCGGCCTGGGAAGTCAGGATGCGCATAGCTTCCGGTAATGCAGTGATCAGCTGATCTGGCCGGTTTATACGATCCCAATACCTGGATACAGGCTTAAAACAGTCATTGACAGAAATGTCCTGAGAATGGGGCATCTCAAGCTGTTGTAAAACAGGTGCTACATTCCGGCGTGCGAATATGTCGCCGGGCATAAGCAGGACCGGGATCCTGTTGATGGTAGCGGCTGCGGCAGCGGTGATCATATTGGTGGCACCCGGACCGATAGATGAGATGCAGGCGAAGGTGGACAGCCTGTTCTTCATCTTGGCATAAGCGGCCGCTGTATGAACCATAGCCTGCTCATTCCTGGTCTGGTAATAGGTAAATTCAGGATATTCCTGTAGGGCCTGGCCGAGTCCTGCAACATTACCATGTCCAAAGATGCCAAAGCATCCGGCAAAGAATTTCTCTGTCCTGCCATCTCTTTCCACATACTGGTTATTCAGGAATTCAATGGTCGCCTGAGCCACCGTAAGCTTTTTCGTTTTCATGATGATTAAGATCCAAAGTTTAAAAACCGCCTTTTGATTCAATAAATTGCATTACCTCGACCTCGTAGGGCATAAAGTTGGCGCATCCTTTTCGGGTTACCACGATAGCACCGCAGGCATTACCCATCCTGGCAGCCTTATAATTGTCCCAGCCTTTTAAATAACCATAGATAAAGCCACTAGCAAAAGCATCGCCGGCTCCGAGGATATTTAAAATCTCCACTGGGAATCCTGGCACTATCATTTCCTTTTTCCCTTTTTCAAATACAGAACAACCTTCAGATCCTCGTTTTACAACGAGCACTTCTACGCCTAGGTCGAGAATGGTCTGTATTCCAATATTTATGTTTCCCTTAATTTTCGGGGCAGATATTTGCTGATGTTTAATGGTGATCTGTTTAGGATCATTCAATACCGTGGCCAGAATTTCTTCTTCTGTTCCTATGGCAATCTTTGCTCTTGGCAAAATAGCCCGCGTAGTGATTCCAAAGGCTCTCGGGTCATGCCACTGATCAGCCCTGAAATCGAGGTCAATAACGATGGGGATATCTTCTGAGACAGCTTCTTCTGTTGCAAAAAATGCGGCACTGCGACTAGGTTCCTTATTAAGGGCAGTAGCTGATATCTCCAGCATTCTGCAATTTTTGATATCAGCCTTAATTACATCATCGATCCCCACCTGGCTGTCTGCCGCATTATCCCTGTAATACACCAGCGGAAATTTATCAGGTGGTTCTATACCGAGAATGACCGCACTGGTTCTTGATCCCTTGATTCTGGGGATTAACCTGGTATCTACATTTTCCTTTTTCAGGAAATTTATAATAAAATCCGCTACCTGGTCATCACCGACCCCGGTAAGCAGAGCAGATTTTAACCCTAGTCTGGCGCATCCTACTGATATGTTCAGGGGGGATCCGCCAACAAAAGCACCAAATTCTGAGATATCGACAAAAGCAGCCCCAATATTATTGGAATACAGGTCTATAGATGACCGCCCATAGGTAATTACATCATATCTTTTTTTCGCCATAAGATTTACTTTACTTGTTCATTTCGATCCCTACCATAGGGATCCTCGGATCAAGACCTTTCCATGAGTTGTATATCCATGCATGGTCAGGATCATCAGTATTGGCCAGCGACTGGTCACTTCCCGTTAAAAAGTTCAAATAGTATACATTGTAACCATGCCCGGCAACTACCGGATGATACCCTTTGGGGACCATTACAATATCATTATTCCTGGCCACGGCTATTTCATCCAGGGAGCGGTCATCGGTATATACCTGTTGGATGGCATAGCCCTGTGGCCGATCTATTTTGTAAAAATAGGTTTCTTCCAGCCTGGCTTCCAGCACATTATTGTTATCATCCACTTTCCGAGTATCATGTTTATGGGCCGGGAAAGAACTCCAGTTGCCGGAAGGGGTATATACCTCTACTGATACCAGATGATGACAATCACTGCCCGGGGGTAAGATACTGTTAATTTGCCTGGTCGCATTATCGCCTCCCCTGATCTCAATACCAAGTTCATTAACCTTATATGGATCGATGAATTGTACAGGATGATCCTGATCAGTAGAACACCAGCCATAGGCTATGTCCAATAGTTCTGACTCTGCCTGCAGGGTAAATTTGTGATTTCCTGGGAGATATACTGCATGTGGCAATCCACTGAATACATCTTTCCTGGATTTTTCGGTTATCCAGGATCCGGAATCTGTCTTTATGGAAAACTTCCCACCCAGCAATACGATCAGCATCTCGCTATTCTCCGTTTCATGATGCCATTCTTCACCGCCTTGCATTGTCCTGGCTCCAAAATTCAATAATTCCCATCCTGCTTCCTGGCAAGTAAGATGTTGATATTCCCCTGATCCTGCTTTTGGTTTTACAAGTAAAGGGTATTTAGGATTTCTATTCATATTATCATTTTACTATTAAGGTTTCTGCTTTTCCCAGCGCATCCAGAATTTTGAATTTTCCAATCATAAAATCCTCGTAAGCTTTCATATATTCAGTTCCGGGTATCACAAGATCAAAAAGTTCAGGGGAGTTCATAAAAAATTCCCTGTGGACTCTCGCCCAGATGAGGCGGGTATCAGTAGCTATATTTATTTTACATACGCCCAGTTCAATGGCTTTCTTCAGGGATATATTATCAACCCCCCTGGCTTTCGTTGAAAGAGAGCCTCCTGCCTGATTGATTCGTTCAACTTCCTCCATAGGAACAGCCGAAGCACCATGAAGAACCAGGGGAAATCCTGGCAGACGATTGCTGATCTCTTCGAGAATATGGAATTGAAGGCCTCCTTTACCGGAGAACTTATAAGCACCATGGCTTGTGCCGACAGCAATAGCAAGGCTGTCACAGCCGGTCTCCCTAACAAAGGCAACAGCCTCCCCGGGGTCTGTATAATTTGCCCTTGAATTATCAATGCTCTTATCATCCTCCATGCCACTCAATACCCCAAGTTCCGCTTCTACGGCAATGCCTTCTGAATGGGCTTCTTTAACAATCCCTGAGGTAATTTCTATATTCGTATGAAAGTTTTCATGAGAAGCATCAATCATTACAGAATCATAATGGTCAGTCCGGATGGCGTCGTGGCAGTGTTCCGGCGTACCATGATCCAGGTGGACTGAATATATTGTTTCCGGGTAGATCCTGCCGGCTGCTTCGATCATGGCTGAAAGCATCTCAGGATGTGCATAATTTCTGGCCACAGGTGTTAATTGTACAATAAAGGGAGCCCTTGTCTTCTGGGCACTTCTGAACAAACCGTGGATCTGTTCGGCACAAAAAACATTGACCGCAGCAATGCCATATTTACCGTAGCAATTATTAAATAATGTGCTTGTCGGAACCCGCATTTTCTTCAGATTTATAAAACAGGACGCTAATTTTTTACCATCCTTGTCTATATAAAATTATAAAAATCAACCTGGTATAAAAATTATGGATCAATAAAATATGATATACAACAGGAGTGTCGCAATAAATATTAATAATCCCCATATTTTTACTGTTTTGGACGTGCTTGTATATACTTTGAAACGTTCCGGCATTTGTTTTTGGTCCTTTACCGGAAAGCGCAGTGTATAAATGATAATAAACACTGATATCAAAATAAAAGTAATGGCCATATGATGCAGAAAAGCTATATCCGGCAATAACCATAGCAGAAGACCATATATTGGAAAGTTCAATAGCATCCCCCACAAAGCGGCCTTTGGAGGGACTTTTTTCCAGATTATCCCGAATAGAAAGGCTGCCACCACACCCGGTTGGATAAATCCCCAGAATTGTTGGACAAAAAAGTATATGCCCTTATCGAAACTGCCAACGATGGGAGCCCAGATGCATCCTACTATCATCAGGGCCAGTGTTGTGATCCGGCCGATTTTAACAAGATGAGAAGGACTGCTATCCTTTTTGAAATATGAGGAATATATATCCATGGTAAAGATAGTGGCTGAGGAATTTAAAATAGAATCAAGGGTGCTCATGACCGCTCCAAACAGGGCTGCAAACATAACCCCGATCATTCCTGCAGGAAGGATTTGTTTGATAAGATATGGATAGGCTTCATCTGCATTTGAAATAGCATCGCCATACAGCTGGAATGCCATGATCCCGGGAAATACAACAATAAATGGGATCAGAAGCTTCAGGGTGGCACCGAAGAGTATTCCTTTCTGTCCTTCGTGAAGGTCTTTAGCCCCCAGGGTTCTTTGGGTGATGAACTGATTTAGCCCCCAGTAAAAAATATGGGGTATCCAGAGACCTCCAATAAACACAGCCACCCAGGGCATTTCAGGGTGATCCCAGGGCAGAACGGTATGTAGTTTATCTCCTGAAGCCGAAACAAATCTTTCCCATCCACCGACTTCATTTAGTGCCAGAAAAGTTACAAAAAGGCCACCTATGAGCAGTGTCCCGCCCTGCAGGAGGTCTGACCACACAACAGCCTTTAATCCACCGTAAACGGTATACAGACCAGCCACCAGTCCAATTGCCCATATCCCTGTGATCATATCAATATCAAAAATTGAATTCAGGGCCAGTGCACCTGAATAAAGGACAGTGGCCAGCGTGATCAGTATATAAAAAAACAGCATGAATATGGCCATCAATAAGCGTACTGATCTGTTGTATCGATATTCAAGGTATTCAGGCATGGTGTAGATCCCGGATCTGAGAAAAGTTGGAAGAAATACTACGGCAATGATAATGAGCGTAAATGCCGACATCCACTCGAAGCTGGCTATAGCAAGACCCAGGCTGAATCCTTGTCCCGACATGCCTATAAAGTGTTCGGAGGATATATTTGAGGCTATTAAAGACAACCCGATCAGCCACCAGGTTAACTTCCTTCCTGCAAGGAAATAATCCTCAGAATTCTCTTCCTTCCGGCTGGCATATAGTGATATGGATACCACCACCAGGATGAAAACTATGAAAGTTATGAGGTCAATACTTTCCAGTTTCATACATTATTTTGTTATGTACAGGATACTGAAAATTTAGATTAATCGATGTTCGAATGTAATATAAATAAAGAAAACTATTTTCAGAATTAATATTAAGATGATTTGGTATGGAATGGTAGTATTAGTATCGGACTTTTTGGGTATATAATCTGATTTGGTTTATTTCAATTTGACTAATAGGATATTATGTGGCGGATGTTTATATTTAGAATTAAGAGTATTGCTAATGGAGATATCGAATACAGCTTCCTTTACTTTATTTTATACCGATATTGAAGGATCTACACAGATTGCTAAATCATTGGGCCAGGACTATGCAGTAATGCTGGATAAGCATAATGAAATTATTAGCGATGGAATAAAACAATTTGACGGAAGGATCATTGACCGGACAGGCGATGGTTTTTTTATCATTTTCGAGAATCCTGTTTCGGCATTCAAGGCAGCTGCAAAGATACAATTGGAATTCCAGGATATTTCATGGTCATTCAGCGTCGACCTGAAGGTCAGGATCGCTTTGCACATGGGCCAGATCTATCCTGTTGGTAATTTGTACACTGGCCTGGAGATTCATCGTGCATCCAGGATATGCAGCGCCTGTCACGGTGGACAGATCCTTGTTTCCGGCCAGCTCAAGGCTAAACTGCAAGAAGAATTGCCAGAGCACCTTTCCCTGAAAGGACTTGGAAATTACCGGTTGAGGGATTTTGACGAACCAGTGGAATTACACCAGTTAATCGTAAAAGGATTGGCCTCCAAATTTGGGAAACCAAATACTGATGCTGAAATACCCGTTGTAGGTGTATTACCTATAGTTAATAGAAGTAATGATCCAGAACTGGAATATTTTTCTGATGGGATCACGGAGGATCTTATTATAAGTATCGGCAAAATCCGAGGCATCAGAGTATTATCCCGTGCAACTGCTTTTTCTTTTAAGGGTAAGGATGAAAATCCTGTAGAGATTGGCAAACAGCTGGGTGCTTCTGTTATTTTAGACGGAAGCATGAGTTTACTGGATGATCAGATCAGTATTAATATTGAACTGGTAAAAGTGGAAGATGGGATCAGCCTGTGGTCAAGTAAATATGAAAAAGAAAAAAAGGAGATCCTGGCCATCCAGGATGATATAACTGCTAATGTGATCGAAACCCTCGGGATCAAAGTTGAGGAGAAAAAGACTTCGAAGATCCAGTCACCCCATACGAGCAAGATAGAAGCCTACGAATTTTACCTCCAGGGAAGAAAATATTATGATCTGTATAGCTTAAAAAGTATAAAATATGCTATTGAGATGTTTCAAAAAGCTATTGATATTGATTATAAGTACGCATTGGCATATTGTGGATTAGCTGATTGCTATTCCTATCTCTATATGTATCATGAAGCCACTGAGGATAATCTTCAGTTGGCCCAGATGACGAGCCGCAATGCCGTGAAATTGAATCCTTCTCTTGCCGAAGCATTTGTTTCCAGGGGTATGGTCCTGTCCTTGAGTAAAAAGTATGAGGAGTCAGAGGAAGCTTTTAAAAAGGCTGTGGAATTTGGCCCTACCTTATTTGAAGCCTATTATCAATATGGACGAATGAGCCTTGTTACCGGAAAAATAGACCAAGCCGCCAGGCTGATGATCAGTGCCAATAGTGTTCGAAAAGAGGATTATCAAAGTCTTTGCCTCGCCGGGCAATACTATGAAGACCTGGGAGATCTTGTGAAATCCATTGAGATCAGGCAAAGAGGTGTGATGATTGCCGAGAAACATCTAAAGATCAATCCGGGAGATACCAGGGCCTTGTATATGGGCGCAAACAGCCTTATGGCTTTGGGAGAAAGAGAGAAAGGACTTGAGTGGTTAAACAGGGCGTTAACATTAGATCCGGATGATGCTATGCTGTTGTACAATGCAGGGTGCATCTATTCTATGTGTGACATGCCTGAAGAAGCCTTGAACTGCCTTGAAAAATCAGCCAACAGCGGTCTTACTCAAAAGGATTGGTATATTCATGACAGCGACCTGGATCCTTTGCGGGAAATGGAACGGTTTAAAAACATTCTCGACAAAATGAAATAACCGGAAATTTTTCATTATTACAAATTTTAGTAGGATTGCCAATAATTAATCCTTAGATTACTCTTTATTCCAAACTATTTTACAACTAAAAAACCAAGGAGGTATTCTATGAAATTTATGGTACAATGGCGCGTTTTCCCTGAGCTCCGTCATGATGTATTGAAGGGATTTTCTATGATGTCAGACGATGATGTTCAAAATGATCTGGGTGATGAGATTAAATTGATTGGCCGGTGGCATGATGTTTCAAGGTTTGAGGGGGTGGCTATTTGTGAATGTGATAATGCACAGGCTATTGCCAATTGGGCACTCAACTGGAATAATGCGATGGAGCTGGAAACATCTGTAGTCCTGGATGACGATGAAGTCCGTGCTTTAGGCAAGGCAAGATTCAGTTGATCCTATGAATCATCTTTTCTAGAATCAAAATTTGAGAGGTTGTTTTTAACAACCTCTTTTTTTATGAATTATTTCAGGTCAGAAAAAAAAGTTATTATCGACCTGACCAGTTCCGGCATAATAGACAGGTCGGGATTACTGTAGGTAGCAATATTCTCCTGACGGTCGGGGGATGATGGCTTTAGAATATGGTTCATGCCATTGATGATCACCAGGTTTGCATCCTGGGTCGCCTTTTTAAGCATTTCAGCATCTTCAGTTCTTACCTGGATGTCGGTGTCTCCCTGAGTGATCAGGACAGGTATTTTTAATTTTTTTATCTCAATTTGTGGATCATATTTAAACCATGAAATCAAGTAAGGCTGCACACTCGGGCGCAACAAAGCGAAGTAGGCAGGATCGACTTTGTCAATAATGAAACCATTTTTCAGACTGTCTATCTTCGGATTAAGCTGGTCCTGAATAAAAGACGGCTGGGATTGAAGTTGTCTCTTTATTGTCAGGTCTGCAGGTTCACCAGGACCGGCAATGGAAATAAATCCATCGATAGGAATCTGGGAAGCAGCGATCATGCCAATGAGTGATCCCTCACTATGGCCAATAATCACTAAATTGTTGAATCTGTTGTCCTCCTTTATAAAATTCACCCAGGCAATAGCGTCTTCCACATAATCCTCGAATCTCAGGTCAATCTCGGAAATTCCAGCTCCTATACTGGCCGCCACACCACGCTTGTCATACCGTATGCTGGCGATTCCAGCCTTACCAAGGGAGTCGGCTAACATTTTTAATGAGTTATTAGTCATCATTGGATTATTTCCATTTCTATCAGTAGGTCCGGATCCAGAAATGATTAGAGCTATGGGGGATTTCTCATTATTTTTCGGGATGATTAAGCTTCCATAGATCCATCCTCCATTTCTGGTAATGGAAACTGTATCCTCGCACCCGGAGGAATTGATATGTCCTATGCTTTCAAAAGCAGCAAGGGTAAAGATTATAAACAATATGAAGATTCTAGTATTCAACATCATAATAGATTAAGATCTCACATCCAGATTAGAATCAGGATTTGTCAGCCAATTTCTTAATCTGGTTAACAAAATCATCAATATCCTCTTCTGTAGTATCAAAAGAACACATCCATCTTACTTCGTTGGTTTGTTCCCTCCACACATAAAATGGAGTGTGATCAATTAAAGGTGTATTCCATTCCGTTGGGATAATAGCGAATACAACATTGGACTGGACAGGTCTGGTGATTTTGATGTGTGGAATATCTTTAACTCCATTATATAATCTTTGAGCCATTTTATTGGAGTGGCTTGCCGATCTTTTCCAGAGGTCATCACTTAATAGCCGGAGAAACTGTGCTGAGATGAAACGCATCTTGGAGGGCAATTGCATGCTTTGTTTTTGTTTATATTTCAGGTTTTTTGATAGATTTTTATCAAAGAATACTATCGCTTCCCCAAACAGTAAACCAATTTTTGTACCACCAAAAGATAGAATATCGACACCAACATCTCTGGTCATCTGTTGGAAGCTACAATTGAGTGCCAGGGCGGCATTGTACAGGCGCGCACCATCCATATGAAATATAATGTCCATCTCATTCAGTGTTCTCCCTATTTCTGTTAGTTCTTCAAGGGTATACGCTGTACCGTATTCTGTTGGCTGGGTGATAGAACAGGTGTTTATCTGGGGGTGATGTTCATCACCCCTCCGAGTTACTGCTTTCCGGATAGTTTCAGGTTCGATCTTACCATCCGAATTCGTTTTAAGGGGGAAATATTTGCATCCGGTAAAGACCTCAGGTGCTGTGGATTCATCCACATACAGGTGTGATTGGTCGGCACACAGAACTCCATTGTGTGATTGTGTGACGCAACTAATTCCAAGCACATTGGCACCTGTACCGTTGAAAACAAAACTTACATTAATTTCAGGACCGAAAATTTTTTCAAATTCCTTAATAGCCTCTTCAGTCTTCGAATCATAGCCATAGGATCTTGCATGTTCTTTATTGCATTGTTCGATAGCTTCGATCATTTCCGGGAAGGTACCCGCATAATTGTCGCTGGCTAGTCCTCTTTTTTTCATTTTAAATTCGATTTATAATTCCAAATCAGCAAATCGATCTACAGCGAACCAGTCTGAACTATACATAGGAACACGATGATCAAATTGTGATTTTCCATAAGTAAGGCTGTATTCATATTCAGTATTATTCTCGACATCTCTGCGTGAAAAATTAATGGTCGTTTTACCATTCATAATATTCAATTCATCTAAAGGGATTTCAACTTCGAATTGCCATCCATCCTGATTGGTTCTTGCAGCGGCGGTTGCGGTGCTATTCCAAATTTCTGCATTAGAATTCCAGAAAATGGTAATATCTTGAGTGTCCAACAGGGCGCCTTTAGGATTTATTATATATGTATATACTTCTGTTCCAACACCAATATGAATTTTTACCTGTTCATCCCGACGAATAAACCGATCGTCTCTTTTTGTGGTTCCTCTATTAGAATATTCTTCTGAGGCTTCAACTTTTCCTGCTATAAATAATTTGCTTCTTTTCTTATTCATACTTACAACAATCTCGGTCTTTTGCACAGGGGGATCTCCCTGGACATCATTAAACTGGTCTAGAATAGCATTTTTATCCCAGTTTGCCTCTGATATATCTCCATCGATAACAGGGAACTTTTTAACAATCAAGGGCTTCACTTTTTTCTTTTGTCCGATTTTTACCGGGAAAAACTCAACCTTATTATTTTTAAAAGCCATTTTGCCTTTAGGTGTCTGAAAATGTAAAATAGCTTTAGGAGGAGGATAAACATTATTCTTTTCAGAGTCTGCTGAAAAATCTATTTTAATAGTCTGACCGGGTTGCAGTATATTGGTTGCAGGTGGATTGGTGGTCCAGTTACCTGAGGGCATCCAATAGAATGTCATCAAAACAGGATGAAGGAATGGATTTTCAATTTCTATTGATTGATCAACATTTATAGTCTTTTCCAATTGTGTAAGGGGCAGATTTATGATGGCTTCGGACAGATCACGTTCTATTTTAAACATCTCGAATGAGATAAATTCTTCAGGAGAGTTTTCAGCCTTTTTGTCAATCACAAAAGCATCAAATACATTTCCTTCATCATCAATGGCTCTCCCAATAATCCTGTCCCCCAGAAAATCCAAAACAGTAATGTGGTGGATACTTCGTCTACTTGCTGCATGGACTTTTGGCATGATGGGGTAGTTATTTGCACCACCGCCTCCGGAAATAATATGATATATTCCTCTGCTTGGTTTTCCCTGATAGTTCCCGATTGCATAGGTCCGCTGATAATAGTGGTCGTGTCCATTAACTACAAGATCGACTCCGTATTCGTCAAAGATCTCCTGCCATACCCAGCGCTGTGGTTCTATTCCTCTGGTTGGCTGACATCTGAATAATGGATGATGAAAAAATGCAATTTTCCATTCCGCATCTGCATGTTCTTTCAGGTCTTTAATAAGCCATTGGGTCTGCACAGAATTTAATTCGAACGGAGCCTCCATTGCATTACTGTTCAAAGCAATAAAATGTGCATTTCCATAATCAAAAGAATAGAATGATTCACCATTTTCATCTGGTAAAGACATATATTCATAATAATATGGTGAATTTCTTTCATGATTTCCAAGACTTGGGAAAACGGTGATATTTTCCGATAAGCCCTTCATAGGATCAAAGTACTCTATTTTCCATTCTTCGTAATTATTGCCATCGGATACTAAGTCCCCTGAATGAATAACCATGCTTGGATCTAATTTAAGTATCTGGGATACAATTCTCCTGTGTGTCTCAGGAAATGTACGGTTATCCCCATAGGCGACCATTCTCCAGTTGGAAGTTCCTGGTACAGGAGCGGTTGTGAAGGAAGCTTTTTCCAATACAGTATCTTCAAAGCTGACTTTATAATAATATTTAGTTGCTGGTTTTAAATTTTTCAGTTTGATTTCATGAATTTTTACCGGGGATGCTTCTGCCACTGTATTATCGAAACTATCATCCTCACTGTATATAACAGATCCTTTGACCTGAATTTTTGTTTCCCACTTGATGATAATGGATGTAGGTGTTGCATATTGAAGATAGGGATAGATGTATAAATTTTCAGGGTAATTAGTTTGTTGTGCAAGTAGTGCTATGCAACTAAAAAGAAATATACCTGATAGAATAATTTTAAATTTTACAGATTTCATACATGTTTATATTAATATTTAAATTCAATTTTACTGGTAGAATTATTTCCTTATCCCTCTGTCAAATTAAACTGCATTCAAATTTGAAGAATAATTCTGATCTATCACTTTTCTCATTGATCTTTCCTCATATACATTTTATCAACAGACCAATTCCCACCACCCTTTAATATTAGGAACAAACTACCCAGAAGCATTGCCCAATCCGTTCTACTGCTATGCATCATTTGCCAAAATCCATCAATCGATAGAATTTCTAATTTTGTGGTAACTATGGCAACAATCATAATGATAAAAGTAGTTGTACCGGCTAAGCGTGTAAATAGCCCGAATAAAATTAAAATTCCGCATAAAATTTCAATACTGCCCACAAAAGAGCCTAGAATGTCAGGGAAAGGAAGTCCGATTTTATCAAACCTTCCTGCTCCTCTAACCGCAGGAAACAAGAATTTCTGAATACCTTCAGAAAGAAATACAAGCCCAACCATCAACCGAATGATAGTCGTAGTTTTGGAATTGTCTGTTTTTATGATTTTCTGAATCATGATATTTGCAAATTTGAAGCGGTTTGTTTGAGTTTCTGGTCAAAAACAAATCTCAGATCTCCTTTTATTTAATGAATATGTAAAGTAAAGAAATTAATCGTAATACAGCGAATATATGTTTTAATGAATGTCATGTAGTCATATTATCATTTATCTGAGATGGCTGGATATTACATAAGGAACTAATCTTGGGTGACCATTGTTATCCTAATACATTAATATTAAAAATGACCTAGTTGTTAAAACATATTCCAAAAGCTACAGTAATCATGAAAAAGTTAGTCCTGCTTACCCTAATTGTTTTTTATGCATTACCAGGGCCTCACCATGAAGCTAAAAGTCAACCTAAATCAATTGATAAATTACTTAATGAAGCAAAGAAAAATATTATAGTAAGTGTAGAAAAAAGAACAGGCGCTACGGTAATTTACACTAAACCCGACCGGGGTTTAAAAAGGCCGGAAATACAAATGATCGCTCAATTCATATCATTGGATTCCATAAATTCCTATAGATTCCGGGTAGAAATAATTTCACGACGCGCATTGGTAAATGCAAAAAAGATATTCATCAAGTCATCATCAGGACTCCACGTCTTTGAAACAGGAATAGATAATTTGAATAATGGATCAAGAATAGTTAAGGAAGTTGTCAATTGGGGATGTGGTCATCAATCGGACTCTGACAAAGAAGGTTATAATTATACTTTTTTCCTGGAAGCCTCAAAGGAGGTTTTCTTTAATATAATTTCTTCGTACGATGTAAAGGTTGTTTTTTCTCATATGAGATCCCCGAAGGAGGAAATTGCAAATTTAAATATTTCCAAGATGAATGATCTTTATACCTACCTGAAAGTGGCTCAAAACAATGGCATGCATAATTTATAATATTATTGTTTACTAAGCATTCGTTTTAACGCATTCTGCATTCGTTTCTCATTAGAGTGTAATTCTTGTCTTCCTTTATCTCCACGTATATATAAATTGGGCAGGTGGTGGATCAGGTTTTGTTCGAATTCGGAAATACAGATTAGTTTTTTCATCCCGGCATACTGATAAATATCTGTATTGGTTTTGGGCATAAGACGATAGTGATCTGATGATAGGAAATTGCTGAAATCATGTTTTTCTTTAATTTTCAATAATTGCTTCTGGGATATCAGAAAACTGGCCTGATGGATATTTGTAAAATGTGCAAATAGCAAATTCCCATATCTTTCTACAGCGCTGAAGTGCCAATCATAATCACCATGGTACGCTGGATAGAATCTTCCCTCTTCATTAATTTCATATTGCATTAATCCTGCGATCCGATTTTCCGGAAGAATTGACTCATAATAAATAAATTTATCTATGTGGTGTTCCAGCCACAGATGATCGTTTTCTGAGAAAAGAAAATAATCATAATTCATAGCCTCTTTATCAATTCTCTTTCTGCAGGTCATAGGTAGCAATTCAAAGCTGAACATCCTCCCGCTCCATTTTTTACCCCATTTTTTTTTAACCAAAAAATCATTTATCGATAAGATACCTCTTGATTTTTCAAATATTATTACATCATCAATGCCCCTTATGCCATCAAGAGGAACATTAGAATGCACAACAACCGTTACATTATATTTTTTGAAAGATTTAAGGTTATTGACAACTATTTCCAGATAATTCAGCTGTTCAGTTCCATAATTTGCCAGAACAGCTAATAATTTTTTCTTTGTCATGCTCACAAATCAATTAAATAAACCCCCAATTCAGGCAAATATATTAATATCCCCGATTTAATATAGCTTATCTATATTGCCCCACCTTTATCTCGATTAATTTTTTAATATCATTAAGATGTTTATTGTCAAATATATCAAATGATATTCCCCGGCCTTCTGCATATTTCTTTGCATCGCTTAGAGATTTTTTGTTATTATCAGAAACATTGGATTTCATGACTGAATCCACTGCCTTATCACCGAAGACAAAAGAGATCCTGAAATAGCCATCATAGATGACAATAAAGAACAAGTTTCGTTTTTTAAGCAATGTTTTTAATACCCAACCATTTTTTACACCATAATACTTCCATTCTTCATTGGTATTCCCGATGTTTTCCCGAATATATTGCCGGATAAAATCAAGCACCTGATATTTTTCATTTATTATTTCCTTGATTTGAGCTTCTACCGGGGGCTTATCCTTTATCTTGAATATGTTTTCGGACATGTTCTAAATGATATTATTTATTATCGATAGGTATTTCGAATCCTAGAACAATAATTTCTTATTGCCTTTTCTGTTTCCAGTGGATATTTAAGTCCCATTTCCGATCCGAGACGTTGTGCCATCTTACTGGCAATTTCGAATATCCGGAATAATGCATTCCAGTTATCCTCAATATTTGTTCCAGCATAAGTTTCTTTATAAGTATTCCAGGTTTTCTTGTCGATATATAACTTAAGGTTTTTCTCATGAATCCCGGGGTTAACCGACCAATTGTTTCTAAAACCTATTTGCCATTTTAACAAAGTATGCAGGTGCTTATATCTCAGTGACGTGTCCAGGATATATTTTGCATATGGAATTTCCTTTCTCCACAGGTATTTGGCTACGTAGGTTGCATCCCACCAGAATTCATTTATGAGGGTTTCAAATTCCTCACAGCCTGGTTTTTCTGTATTGAATTCTAGAAATCGGGGAGTTGGTATATTAGAAGTTAATCCAACTCTATCAATAAGCACCTGAAAACCGGCATCATATTTTCCTGCATCAAAGTAATCAGTCAGGGTAATCTGAAAATCTATCCTTAGTTCATCCTGAAATAAAACGAGTCGTGTTATCCAGTTCCTATCAAAAGTTGGGCCTGGTTTCAGTGGCCATCGGATCATAACTCTATCGAATTTCTCTATCCAGGCGTCATCTTTCCTGAAAATTTCAAGGTCTGAGACAAATAGTTGAATATCAAAATCCGATAAAAAATCAATCTTCTGCTGCTTTGATGCCCTTGAACCTGTCAAGATAGCACACTGAACCATTGAGATCCCATTCAGCCACCGGGTAATCGGCTCAAGCTTATAATTTTTCTCTGAAAAATTCCTTTCCAAAATTAGTTCATTTGTATTGATACAGTAACATGGAACCTCCGGGTTTTGTGATTCTATTATTCTTCTTTGGATAAATTTAAATATTCAACCATTGAATATGCGACAGCTTTACCGAATTCTCTAGCGCCGTCTCTAGTAACAGGAATACCTGAAACATTGGCATATGGAAATTCAATAGTGCAAGCTAATCGCACACCTTTTTGAGTGCCAGCCCATTTAGCAAAACTTCTTCCTTTTGTATAATTATCTGCTGTGTTCCAGGAAGTGCCAAATGGAATAAAATCTTTATGATACAATTTTAAATCACCTGTTGTGTTCTTTTCCAGCAAATTTGAAAAGATGATCTGCTGTTTTTCAATTACGGGATCTGAATTGCCCACAACATATATGGTCTCATTAATCCCGGAATGTATCCAGGGACAATGCAGGTCAATAACGATTCTCAGTTTGTTCTCGCTCCATTCCGGAACTGTATTTCTTAAAGCGGCTGTGGAATGATGAATTGATTCATCAATATAGTCCCGGTTATGATCTCTGGGTATCCTGTTCTTACCCTGCTCCCCATTCATAACGCCATCCATGTCCACAAATGGGACAAACATAAATTCTGCATTTTCGAGTAATTGGGTGCAATTTCTATCAGTTAGAATACTTGTAATGATCCCTTCCAATACATAACTGGCCATCATCTCACATGCATGATGTCGTGCGGTGATCAGTATTTTGTATTCAGGATCTCCATTTTCTGTTTTTATATTTAATTTATGTATGGCTCTCCCTTCCGGAGAAATACATAATGTATCAACCTTTAGATTTTCATGGTTTTTTAATGTTGAAAGAAAACTAAGGAGGTTTTTTTCGACATATGGGAATGCAATTGAGAAATAAGCTATACTATCTTTGTCAGAAAATGAAAAAGTAAAAGCATTATCCTTTATCCTGTTTTCTCCATACCATTTCCAGGTTTGATTATTATTTAGGCTATACCCCGGGCCATATCTTGCATATACATTTTCCTGCTCAAATTCAAAGGTGATTCGCTGTCCAGTTATATTTGACACACTGAAATACCAATAAAACCATTCCCCATCCGTAAAGGAATTATCAGTTTTTAACCGAATCGTATCATGATCAATACTTAATACTTCAATGTTCCCGCCCGGGAAATCTGAATTGATCAGAATTCTATCTTGTGCGATCGTTAAACATGGTGAAAGTAACAGAAATGCAATTTGGATCAGATATGAATATACTTTGACCATAAGATTCATTAAATTTTACCTTTACCAGTGATTTTAGCTTGAATAAAGATTCAGGACCATTTGATATGGCCCTGTTTTATACATTAATAAAGATACTGAATGGGTATCAGGATTCAAATCAACCAGGACTCAGCTTACCCAACTGCGGATTTTAAAACTACCATTAGTAACACAAATCCAAAGATGGCAAGAATATAAACAAGTATTTTAATTAAATGATCCTGTTTCCTCTTATTATCGATGGCATTAAAAGCATACTGCAGAGAATTTTCATTTAAGTCGGACAGGGATATATGTAAATATTGAATGTGAAATTTGATCTGAGCCCTGACCCTTGAATAGGCGCTGAATGTGCCGATAAGTGCTATAGTAGTGAATACGGCAAAACTCATTCCTGTCATGGGCTTAACCTGGCCGTATACCAAGTAAAAATAAATCAGTAATCCAGGTACATAAATCAGCACCTGCGAGGCCGCAATACAAATTTCATAAATATTAGCCTTTCTTTTGATAAAAATCAGAATATTGGAAAGGGATTCCCGGGTGGAGAGTCCTGGATTTGATATCTTGTCAAATTCCTGTAAAGTTTTCCATTGAATGGTTGTTACTAATCCAAGGAATAAAATGCCTCCAAGGCAAATAAATATAACATCTGAGGTTCCCCAATAAAATACGAGATTCAGCAGGAGAGCAATACCACCAACTGATTTTAGTATCAGATCATTTTGAAGCATAGCTCTCAACTTATTCTGAACGGATCCTGATCGGGTGCTAATGATCTGGTCCTTTGTCATATGCATGGCATCAAGGCCTAATGTGTCGTCGTTAATCATGTTCCAGATATTTTTAAGTTCGTCGTCTTTCATTGCTATAATCCATTTATTGTTTCTGACAGGTTACGTTTAATTCTGACCAGCTTTACGCTGACATTTGATTTACTGATACCTAGTATATCAGCAATCTCCTCATAGTTCTTTTCTTCCAACCAAAGTAAAATAAGGGCTTTGTCAATCCTATTCAACTTAGATATTGCTTTAAACATTTGTTGAACCTGACCCTCGCTATCCTCATTTCTCACGGAAGCATAATGGATGTTTTCATAAAAGGTTTCTGAAGCTGTCTTCTGCTTATTTTTCCTCACCTGGCTGATGGCCGTATTAAGTGCTACTCTGTACAGCCAGGTTGAGAATTGTGCTTCATCTCTGAATGTGTTGTAAGATTTGCATATTTGGAAGCATATTTCCTGGAAAAGATCTTCCTGATCTTCTCTGTTATTGGTATAGAGCATTGATACCTTACGGATGATTCCTTTATGTTTATCCAGTATCTCAGCGAATGTTTTCTTATCACATTTCATCTTTTATGATATATTCATTTACATTAGTCGTAAGTACTTCGGAAAAACTACATGTAGACATCAATTTTATTGAAAAAATAGGAATTAATTGGATGTTAAACCTACCACACGTGCCTTATCATTTATGTTGTTTACCTGTCTAACCCAATCATTCAATAAGGATACTTTACGTCCATCACAATTATCAAGAATTTCCTGGAATCTCAGGGTATCATTTTGGATTTTAAACCTATAAGTGCCTTCTGGAACACATGCCGCACCGCCTATATCTGTAAATTTGATCTTATCCTCCTCGACATCATAATAACCCCAGGCATCGATTTCCCTGTCATCCTGAAAATTGGTCTGGACTTTATTGTTGGGGAAAAAAGTTCTGGTGACACGACGGTTTCTACCTGCCTGAGCCCAAACACCGTATAAAGAATTATTCGGGAATCCTATTGACCCAAGACTATCACGTTTATGTGCACCCCATCCTTTTTCAATGGCCATTTCTACGAAAGGAGCTATACAATAATTCCTGTTTTGATCATTGAGGTACTCATTTTTAAGGAGATTATAGGCCATTTGATCAATGTTATTACTATTTGGATGAAAAGTTGATAAATTAGATAATACAATGACAGCTCTTCTCGACCTTGCATCCATATAAACAGATGATCTGTAACCTTCCATTCCGCCGCTATGAAAATACCATACACAGTTGTTTCCCCCTATCTTTAGAATGTGCCACCCCAATGCGACGCCAAAATTGCCCCATCCATAAGTTTCTTCCCGTTGAAGCGACATAATCTCATTATCATTAAAATTTGCCTGAATAAATTTTGTTAAATCTGAAATGTTTGAAAAGGCTCCCCCAGATGGGTTTAGTATCCCATAATCATAATTGTCTATAACCTTACCATTTGGATCTCTCCCGGATACAAGTAAATTCCCGATCTTATTTATATTGGAGCTTGTGTTATTCAATTTATAGGGTCTGGAAATAAGCTTTTGAAGGAGTCTTTCGTAGTCTCTGTTGAACAGGTTTGTTACAAGGTACCCAAGAATACCATACCCAAGGTTTGAATAGATATAGTCTTCCCCGGGATTGCTGATCAATTCAAGATCTGATTCCAGGTATTCCTGTAAAGTTTCCAGGCTATAAGCTTTTGCGTCATGAATCGATTCGGGATAATATGCATAATTATCCGGCATTCTGGGTAATCCAGAAGTGTGATTGGCCAGTGTTCTGAAGGTTATTGAACTATTCTTCTTATCATCCCTCCGTAATCGAAATGGTAAATAATCATCTATCTCTTCATCCAGTTCGATCTTTCCATCTGTCAATAGGTTTGCGAGCATAGCTGATGTAAATAATTTAGTCAATGATCCTATTTCAAAAACTGAATCTTTGTTTTCCACATAACTAAGGCTATCATCATTCACTATTATTCCGAAAAAGTCAGCCTTTGTATTTTCAATCAGAGAGATCGAAAGCTGTGTGTTATCAGGGAATTGTGCAGTATGTTCTTCAATGATCTTTAACTGAATATCAGATATCTCAATCACTGGGGCATCCTTTTCCAAACATCCCATCAAAAAAACAATCCATACATAAATGAGCAGCCGTTTCATTTTAGTTTATACCACTCCGGCGTTCCAAACCATTCATCCATCTCTGCTTCGAATGTTGCCACCAGGGAGTCCGGTTCAAATTGACCACCAAGATCACCTGTATCGATTATCCATTTATCCAGGGCCTTTTGCATTTCTTCCAAAATCAATTTATGTTCTGGTAAATCAGAATTGACCAGATTGTTAATTTCATGAGGATCTTTTTCAGTGTCAAACAGCATTTCGGCGGGAGAGGCTTGCATAAGTTCTGCTGGTGGTCCGGACAATTTCCCCTGCTCATATAATTCCCGCATCAGTGGTTTGACCATGAAGCATTTTTCCTTATACCTGTTTAGAGAGGGGAATCCCCTGTCCGGTAAAAAGTTTCTTATATAATGATATTTAATGCCCCGTACAGACCTGACCCAGTCTACTGTTTCATCGATACGATCCCTTGCACTGAATGCATATTCCCTTGGGAGGTCTCTGTTTGTGCCTAAAAATATCCTGCTTTGCATTCCTGATGGTTTCTCAATTCCTGCAAAGGATAGCGTTGTTGCTGTGATATCCAGTAAACTGATAAGCTCGTTGTTTTCAAGACCTGGATTATAGCCTTCTGGCGGATCGTATGCAGAAGGCCAGGAAATGATCAATGGTACATGGATTCCCGTATCCCAAAGCCAATGTATGCCCCTTGCTTCGAGCCGGCCATTGTCGCCAAAGAACATGATCACCGTATTGTCAAATAGTCCTTCTTCTTTAAGTTTCCGTAGAATCAATCCAATACGTTGATCCATCCCCGATATAGAATTCAAATATCTGGCCCATTCTTCCCGGACTATTTCATGGTCCGGATAGTAGGGTGGGGGATTAACCTTTTCGGGAGTAGCGACTTGGGGATGTTTATCCTCGCCAACCCATTTAACCCGTTCTTTTTCGGCTGTTTTCCGGTCATATATATCATATTCTACTTCCGGGGTATTAATCATTGCAAAAAAAGGCTGGTGGGTGGATAATTCATTCCAATCCTGGGTATCATATAAAGGGCCCTCATTAACAAAATTAAGATCCAACTTTCCAGTTCCCACAATGGAGTCTCCAATTGTACTTATATTAGCCGTATAATATCCTGCATCATTAAGCCTGTGTGTAATGGGTCGTACACCTTCCGGCAATCTATAATCATCTTCTCTATGTGATCTCATATTATGCGTATCGGTAGTTGTCTGGTACATGCCGGTCATGAAAGCTGACCGGCTTGGGGCACAAACCGGGGAAGTTGAAAACACATGCGTATACCTCACACCATGATCTGCAAGCACGTCGATATTTGGTGTGTGAACATTTTCTGCACCATAGCAACCCAGGTCCAGTTTAATATTCTCGGCCACAATCCATATTATATTTGGTTTTTCAGGATTGGTAGAAATTTTTTTTTCACCTGGTAAATTGCATGATGGAAAAAGAAGAACGACCATCGTGAGGATGCTTGTAGATACGAATGTTCTAATTGTATTCATTTGAAAAGAAGTTCAACAATGAAAATTTGAATTAGATCAAGGAAATATCGTGATTTTATATCATAATTCAAATGTTGGGTCCAGTAAGCTCTTGCTAAGGAAAATATCTATAAAGGATGGAATCAGGCGTAATATCTCATATTTCGGCAAGCATTTTCTGAAATAACGCTTTATTATCAAGTTCACTTATATTGGATAGTTCTTCATCTATTTCCGTCAAATTTTCTCAGTGTCTCATCATGGTTCCCAGGTGAACATCCGAGATAACCACGATTTTTACTTTCCTTGGTGTGTTTCTCATAGCTTTACGAACAAGTATTGACATTAATTACCTCGACTAAATAAGATAATAATTATTACTCTGATATTAAGACATGTTCATTGTTTTGTTATATTATCCCGGGATATATTAACCTTAGATAAAGTTCAAATGTATTTTACTTTCTGGAGGCTTTATAAATAAAAAAAAGCTGCGAATATGT